>CAYVUV010000068.1:0-3072 GCA_964455095.1 uncultured Binatia bacterium (SeqCode) | reverse complement strand
ACCGGACACGACGCGTCGCACGAGGCGTTGTTCGACTATTTTGCCGCGGAGATTTTCGACGTCCTGCCGGCGACTGCACAGGTGGTGCTCATGCGCGCCGCGCTCTTCCCGGCGGTCACACCTGCTCTGGCGCGGGGTGTCACGGACATCGACACTGCGGGAAATGTGCTGGAGGACATCCACCGGAGGCGCCTGTTCATCGACCAGCGCAAGGCTTCGGAAGTGCGCTACCAGTTTCACCCGCTGTTCCGCGAATTCCTCCTGCGACGCCTGCGGGCATCGCTGCCACTCGATGACCATCGCGGTTGCATCGTTTCATTCAATACCAGAGAGGAGAACAATTGTAAGCGTCCGCCCACCACCGTCTTGCCGAATTAGCTCACCGGCGGCGAGGATGTGTCCACCAACAAGATGGTGGACACATGGGCGCAGGGGCCGTATCCAAGGAGTTGGCGCAGCCGTTGAAGGTGACACGCAATGGGCGGCGCTACTTCAGCCGTTCGCATAAGCAACGCGTTGTGCAGGCCTGCCTCGCACCGGGCGCATCGGTGGCCGCCGTAGCGCTGTCGTTCGGGTTCAACGCGAATCTGGTGCGCCGTTGGATCCGACAGCACCAGGCGCACGCTCGGCCCAATGAAGCCGCGCTCGTACCAATCACAATGACCAAGGCCTGCGCGTTGCCGGTCGAGGCGCCAGGTTCGAACACGGAGCGCTCGCTTGACGGCGCACAGCGGCTGATCGAGATCGAGTACGCCGGCGCGCGGATTGTGGTGAACGGTTCGATCGAGGGTTGTCTGCTTCGCGAACTGCTCGACGCCCTGGCTCGTCACCGATGATCGCGCTGCCTGCGGGCACGCAGATCTGGCTGGCGGCCGGTGTGACCGACATGCGCAAAGGCTTCGATGGCTTGGCGGGGCTGGTGCAGACCACGCTCACGCGCAATCCCTTCTGCGGCCACCTGTTCGTGTTCCGCGGTCGCCGCGGGGATAGGGTGAAGCTGCTGTGGTTCGACGGCGATGGCCTGTGTCTGTTCGCCAAGCGTCTGGAGCGTGGGCGCTTCGTGTGGCCACACACGCCCACCGGTGCGCTGTCTCTTACGAGCGCGCAGTTGTCGATGCTCCTGGAGGGCATCGACTGGCGCCGTCCAGTGAGAACCTTCCAGCCCGATCTGGCCGCCTGACTTGCTGCATCGGTGGTGAACACCAAGCTTCGAGCGTAGTCTAAGCAGTCGAGCCACGAGAACATGCGCGAGCCTTAAGTGAGCCTCGACGAACACGACCTCCCCGACGATCTGCAGACGCTCAAGCAGTTGGTGCGCGAGCAGCGTGCGTTGCTGGACACGCGCCAGCGCGAGATCGAGTCGTTGACGCTGCTGATCGCGAAGCTCAAGCGCATGCAGTTTGGCCGCTCCTCGGAGCGCCTGGAACGCGAGATCGCACAGCTCGAACTTGCCTTGGAGGAGTTGGAGAGCGAGAGGCAGCCGAGACCTGCGGTTGCCGAATCGGCCGATACCCAACCGGTCACGCGTTCGCGTCATCTGCCTGATCACCTTCCGCGCCAACCGATCGTGCACAGCCCAGCCTGCACGTGCCCCGATTGCGGCGCGGACATGCGCGTGATCGGCGAGGACGTCTCGGAGATGCTCGATTACCTGCCTGGGCGCTTTCGGGTGCTGCGTCATGTCCGGCCCAAGCTGGCGTGCGTCAAGTGCGACCACATCGCGCAGGTGCCGGCCCCCGCACGGCCGATCGCGCGCGGGCTGGCCGGTGCAGGGCTGCTCGCACACGTGCTGGTTTCCAAGTACGCCGATCACCTGCCGCTGTACCGCCAGAGCGAGATCTACGCGCGCGAAGGCGTCGAGTTGGAGCGCTCCACGCTCGCCGACTGGGTGGGACAGTGCTCGACGTTACTGGAGCCCTTGGTGAATGCCTTGGGCAGCTACGTCACCTCGGCCTGGAAGCTGCACGCCGACGACACCCCGGTGCCGGTGCTCGACCCTGGACGCGGCAAGACCAAGACGGCTCGGCTGTGGACCTATGTTCGTGATGACCGCCCCGCCGGCAGCATCGAGCCGGCCGCAGTCTGGTTCCGCTACTCGCCCGATCGCCGCGGTGAGCGACCACGCGAACACCTGAAGGCATTCGAGGGCATCCTGCAGGCCGATGCCTACGCTGGCTTCAGCGCGCTCTACCAGGGCGGTCGGGTTAAGGAGGCCGCCTGCTGGGCGCACGCCCGGCGCGCATTCTACGAGTTGCATCAGGCGACGCATTCGCCCGTAGCGGCCGAAGCGCTCCAGCGCATCGGGCAACTCTACGAGATCGAGGGCCAGATTCGGGGCGCTCCACCGCACAAACGACAAGCGCTGCGGCAAGCTCGGGCGGGCCCTTTGCTCGAGGCCCTGCGCGAGTGGCTGCGGGCGATGCTCGCGCGCACGTCGAAGAAATCGGAACTCGCCACGGCGATCGGCTATGTGCTCACGCGCTGGAGCGCACTGACACGCTATCGCGACGATGGGCGCATCGAAATCGACAACAACGCCGCCGAGCGCGCGTTGCGGGTCGTCGCGCTCGGCCGCAAGAACTTCTTGTTTTGCGGGTCGGACTGCGGCGGTGAGCGCGCCGCTGCGATCTACAGCCTGATCGGGACGGCCAAGCTCAATGGCCTCGATCCCGAGGCGTACCTGCACTACGTGATCGAGCGCATCGGCGAGCATCCGATCAACCGCGTCCACGAGCTGCTGCCATGGAGCGTCGCCGAATCGCTCAAGGCGGAACTCCCGATCGCCGCGTAACAGGTCGGCAATGTGCGCGTCAAGACGGTGACGCTCGGACGCTTACCCTGCGTTTGTGGTTTGAGCTTGACTCCGACGGAACGGGTGAGTTGTTCGCCGAAGTCACTTCCGGGAAGTTTTCGGGCGTTGGCTCCGCGTGGTTCGATGCTCAACGTCTCGTTGAGTTTGGGAGAGTGCTTGCCTCAGCGTATCCTTTGCCTTCTGATGCGCCACTTTCACTCGAAGGTGGCTACTGGGCGAAGTCAGGATCAGTCATTGAGCAGCTTCATCTTGGCCTAAGG
>CAYVUV010000067.1:0-3408 GCA_964455095.1 uncultured Binatia bacterium (SeqCode) | reverse complement strand
CCGGTCAAGGCCGACAGCTGCCTCATCGACGGCGTGTGCCAGGCGGGCGGCACCCTGTCCGGCGATGGCTGCCTTGTGTGCGACGCCGCGCTGGACCAGCACGGCTGGACGACGCAGGCCGTGGGCACGGTGTGCCAAAAGGGCGCGGTCTCCGACCGGGCCGCAAGGTCGGGCGGGGAACTCGAATCGAAGCGAAGGGGAACGCCAATGAGTCAGTCACCTGCAGCGACCAAGAGCGGATCCGACAGCAAGGTCATGTCGGTCACCATCGTCGGGGTGATCGCCGGCGCGGTCGTCGGCGCCGTGGTCGCCTTTCTCATCTCGGCCTCGCAGCCGGTCACCACCGTGATCGCCGTCGGCTGGATCGTCATCGGAGCGATGGCGATGATCGGCGGCCTGATCGCCGCCAACTGCGCTCCGACCGGCGAGCACTAGTCCTTCTCGACCGGCAGCCCCGCTTCGGTCCAACCCCGCCAGCCGCCGTCCATCGAGACTACGTTGGTGTAGCCCATGCGCTGCAAGTTCTCGGCAGCCAGGGCGGAGCGGTAGCCGCCGCCGCAGTACAGCACGATCGGCGTCTGCGGATCGGGGATGGCGGCCTCGATGTCGCGCTCGATGATGCCCTTCGACAGATGCGTGGCACCCGGCAGGTGGCCGCGCGCCCACTCGCTCTCCTCGCGCACGTCGACCAGGTGAAAGCGCTCGCCGCGGGCGCGCATGTTCTGCACGTCGGCCACCGTGACCTCGCGGATGCGGCGCCGGGCGTCGTCGACGATGCGCAGAAAAGCGGGGGCGTGTTTCATCGCGGTGTCCTCCTCAGCCGCACTGGCCGCGCTGGCGCAGCAGGTGATCGGCGAGGACCAGGCACGCCATCGCCTCGACCATCGGCACGGCGCGCGGCAGCACGCACGGGTCGTGGCGCCCCTTGGCCTCGAGCTCGACGGCCTGGCCGGCGCGGTCGACCGTCTGCTGCGCCTGGCGGATCGTCGCCGTCGGCTTGAAGGCGACGCGAAAGACGATGTCCTCGCCGTTGCTGATGCCACCCTGCACGCCGCCCGAGCGGTTGGTCGTGGTGCGCACGCGCCCGGCTTCGACCACGAACGGGTCGTTGTGCTGGATGCCGGTGAGCGCGATACCGGCAAAGCCGCTGCCGATCTCGAACCCCTTCGACGCCGGCAGCGACATCACCGCGCGCGCCAGCTCGGCTTCGAGCTTGTCGAACACCGGCTCGCCGAGACCCGGCGGCACGCGCCGGCAGACGCATTCGACGACGCCGCCGAGCGAATCGCCGGCACGGCGCGCCTCGTCGATGCGCGCGATCATCGCCTCCGCCGCGCGCGCGTCGGGGCAGCGCGCGATGTTCGACTCCACCGCCGCCAGGGTCACCGCGGCGGGATCGATCTCGGCCGCGATCGTGTAGACCTGGGTCACGTAGGCGAGCACCTCGACGTTGGCCGTCACCGCGAGCAACTTGCGCGCGATGGCGCCGGCGGCGACGCGGCCGATCGTCTCGCGCGCCGAGGCACGCCCGCCGCCCTGCCAGTTGCGGATGCCGTACTTGGCCTCGTAGGTATAGTCGGCGTGCGAGGGACGGTAGACGTCCTTGAAATCCGCATAGGCGCTCGGCCGTGCATCGGTGTTGCGCACCAGCACGGCGATCGGCGAGCCCAGCGTCTGCCCTTCGAACAGCCCGGAGAGGATCTCCGCCCGGTCCGCCTCGTCGCGCGGCGTGGTGATCGCGCTCTGCCCTGGCCGGCGCCGATCGAGGTCGCGCTGAATCTCCTCGACGCTGATCGGCAACCGCGGCGGGCAGCCGTCGACGACCACGCCGACGCCGCCACCATGCGACTCGCCGAACGTCGTCACCCGAAACAGCTGACCGGTGGTCGAGCCCATGCCCTGCTTGTAGGCGAGCGCCCGCGCGCTGACAAGTAAGCGGCGACTTCAATGCCCCTGAAACGAATGGCCGCGAGAATGCGCAAAAGGCGCAAAACCGGAAGGACGGGCTTGTTCGACCTTTGCGTCTCTTGCGCCTTTTCGCGGCCAAAATCCGATCCCCCTCCTTTCCAAGGAGGGGCTAGGGGAGGTCGTTCTTGCCCGCAGCCGGTCACCGCATCGGGTGGGCGCGGAAGAACTCCCACACCCGCGCGGTCGCCTGCGGCGGCCAGCGGTGGGCGTAATCGTCCTCGCAGTACTCGACCACGGCGCCGCTGCGGCACTCGCTGTGGCGCTCGCAGCCGTTGCTGGTCGCCTCGCGGCAGCGGTCGACCTCGATCCAGGCGTCGCGGGCGCGGCGCGCTTCGGCGACGGGGATCAGCTCGTCTTGACGGCCGTGCTGGATCAGCACCGGCACACCGCGCCTGGGCGCGCAGGCGACGCGCAGCGGACCGCCGCTCACCGGGGCGACGGCGGCGAAGCGATCGGACATCGCACAACCGAGCAACGAGCTGAAAAACGCCCCGTTGGAAAAACCGGTGCTGAAGACGCGGGCGCGGTCGATGCAGTAGCGGCGCTCGAGGTCGTCGAGCATGGCGGTCGTAAAGGCCAGGTCGCGGTTGCCATCGATGGTGGACATCTCCCAACCGGGCCGCTCGTACTCGACCCCCTGCAGGCGCAGCTTCACCGGCAAGCCCGTCGGGTAGACCGTGATGAACCCTTCCCGCTCGGCCATGTCGCGGAACGCCGACACGTTCCACACCCCGGCGCCGCTGTGACCGAAACCGTGGAAGTCGAACATCAACGGCGCCGGCGCGCCGGGCTTGAGCGATGCGGGCACGTCGAGGATGAAGGTGCGCTTCACCCCGCCGACCTCGATCGTGCGCTCCATGCGCCGCCCGGGCTCGAGGCCCGCGGCCGCGCACCCCGCGCTCGGCCGCGCCGCCGATATCTTCGGCTCCGCGGCGCCGGCGCGGGCCGCGGCGACGAGGAGCGCACAAAGGACCGCACCCGCGACTCGATGAGCGCGCGCCATCAGACCATCCTCTTCGTCCAACCGCCGTCGACGTTGATGCACGTGCCGGTGATCCACGCCGCGCGCTCGGAGCAGAGGAAGACCACCATCGCGGCGATGTCGTCGGCCTCGCCGATGCGCCCGAGCGGAATCGGCCGGCGCGGGCCGAAGTAGGCGTTGACTGCCTCCTCGGGCGTGAGGCCGGCGGTCGACTCGCCCGCTTCGTCGAGCCGGCGGCGCGCCGAGCTCTCCACGGCGGGGGTGCGCGTCAGGCCGGGGCAGACGCAGTTCACCAGGATGTTGTCGGCGGCAAAGCTGTTCGCCAGCGTCTTGCTCAAGCTGATCAGCCCCGCCTTGGCGGCGTTGTAGTGGCAGACGACGACGTCGGGCTGGTGTCCCGACGTCGAGCCGATGTTGACGATGCGCCCGCCGCGCTGGCGTTGCATGTGCGGGATCGC
>CAYVUV010000066.1:0-32960 GCA_964455095.1 uncultured Binatia bacterium (SeqCode) | reverse complement strand
GCCGGCGGGCAGTGCCCCACGCAGGGTGACATCGGCGGGGTCGAGGACCAGGTCATCGCCGACGCGAGCTCCTTCAAGCTGCTGCAGGCGCGCTGGGTGGACAACGGCGACGGCACGGTAAGCGACACGGAAACCGGCCTGATGTGGGAGCAGAAGGACAGCCTCGGCGGCGGCGCGAATCTCAGCAATCCCCACGACGCGAACAACCTCTACTCGTGGGCCACGGCTGGGGCGACTCCGAACGGGACGGCGTATACGGACTTTCTGGGCCAGCTAAACGGCGGCACGTCGCCCGACGGGACGACGATCAGCGGCTGCTTTGCGGGCCATTGCGATTGGCGGCTGCCAACCATCGCGGAACTCGTGGAAATCGTGGATTTGACCGCGCCGGGATGCGGGATAACCAACCCTTGCATCGACGCAGTGTTCGGTCCTACGGCCGGGAGCAACTATTACTGGTCGTCCACTACTTCCGTCAGTAATCCAGTGCTCGCGTGGGATGTGTTCTTCGACTCCGGCGCCTTCACCACGGAAATCAAGACGGCCAACCGCTACGTCCGCGCCGTGCGCGGCGGCTCGTGATCGACCCGACACCGCGACGGACACGGTCACGACGACCATCCCGACGTCACTCGGGCTGAGCGGTCGGTGTTCTCCCGTTCGCATCGGACGTGGATGCGACCGGTACGCGCCTCTACGTCGGCAACACGTCGGGGGCTACGCTTTCGCTCATCGACACGCCCGCTCGAGCTCCTCGGTCTCGACGATATTTTGAGCGCGTTACGTCATCGCGTGACGCGACGCGTCCCAACATCGTTGCTGCTCGATCGCCGTCTGGCCCGGTGGCCTCGACACTCTGGCGCCGCGGCGCCGCGGCGCGGTAGGGTGGCGCTTCGATGAGCGACGAGCTTGACGTTCTGCTGCTCGTGGCAGCGCGCCTCGAGCGTGCCGGCATCCGCTACATGGTCAGCGGCTCGATGGCGATGAACTACTATGCGCAGCCGCGCATGACGCGCGACATCGACCTCGTCGTCGAGCTCAGCGCGGCAGACGCGGAACGGACCGCGGCCCTGTTTGTGCCCGAGTTCTATTGTGAGCCGGAAGCGATCCGCGAGGCGGTGCGCCACAAGGGGATGTTCAACATCATTCACGAGACCCTGGTGGTAAAGGTCGATTGTATCGTTCGCAAGGATAGCCCGTATCGCCTTGCGGAATTCGAGCGCCGCCGCCGGGTGGCGATCGGCGACACGAGCGTGTGGGTAGTTGCTGCGGAGGACCTCGTGTTGTCGAAGCTCGATTGGGCGCGCGACAGCCACTCGGCGCTGCAGCTCGGGGACGTGCGCAATCTCATCGCGTCAGTCGAGACGCTCGACTGGGCGTATATCGAGCGCTGGGCTGGGGTCCTGGGGATTGCCGACCTGCTCGCCGAGGTGCGCGCATGAACGACACGCCGGCGCCCATCCAGGAGCGGTACCGGCGCATGCTGCTCGACCGTTCGGGTTCCGAACGTCTCGAGATGGGCGGCCGGATGTTCGACACGGCGCGCCGTCTGGCACGCGCCAGCCTCGGCGATCCGAGCGGAGACGACTGCTCGCCCGAGCTGCGCGCGCGGCTGTTCCTACGGCTGTACGCCTCCGACTTCACGCCTGCCGCCGCGGCGCGCATCGCCGCGTGGCTGCGCCGCCCGCGCTGAACCAGGAACAGCGCCGCGAGCTGCGCCGGGGGCTCATGCTGGCACTTATCGGACCGGCGGCGGCCGCCAGAGCTGGAAGCCGGCGATTTCGAAGTCGTGATCGAAGCTCATCGCGGCCGTGCACCGCGCGGTCTGCATGACGGCGAAGCTCACCGCATCGGTGTAGGTGATGACCTGGTCCGAGAGCTTCTCGATCCAGCGGCGGACCGCAGGTGTGATGCGCAGCGGTTACCAGCTCGAGCGTCAGCAGGGGCTCGCATCGATCCGATCGAGGAGCAGCGCGGCGGGCCGGATCCCCATGTGGAAGAGAATGAAGCGGTGCACTTCGGCGACGATCAGATTCGTCGTGATCAGCGGAGTGCGCTCGCCGACGGCATGCCGAAACAGGCGGTCCGCTTCGGTGTGATGCTGGTCATTGGCGCGGACCAGCGCGATCCATGCGCCGCTATCGACGAGCACGCGCTGGCGCGCGCCGGCGGCGCCGCACGTATGCCGCGGGGGGCTCGGCAACGAGCGCCCTGCAGTCGCGCGGCAGGCGGTCGTGCACCATGCCGCTCAGCGACAGCAGTGGATCGTCCTCCCCGACACGCGTGAGGGCGCGGATCGCGGCGCGAATCGCCTGGGATTTCGTCATGCCGCGACCGCGTGCCCAGCCCTCGAGGCGCTCGAGCTCGGTGTCGTCGACGTATACCTGCAGCGGCTTCATGGCGAAGTAGCTAAAGAGTCATGATCTCGGTGTCAAGACAATCATGATCCAGGGTGCGGCCTGGCCAAGGGCATTGCGCATCGGTAGGCCGGCGCGCGAGTATGGCGCTCGAAGGAGGGCCAGCAATGGAGACGATGCCGTTCGGGCGGACGGGGCACCACAGCACGCGCGTGATCTTCGGCGCGGCGGCGCTCGGGGGAATGCGGCAGGAGAAGGCCGATGAGGTGTTGGATCTGCTGCTCGAGGCCGGCGTCAACCACATCGACACGGCGGCATCGTACGGCGATTCGGAGCTGCGCGTCGGGGCGTGGATGGCGCAGCACCGCAAGAGCATCTTCCTCGCCAGCAAGACCGGCGACCGCACCGCCACGGGCGCGCGCGACAGCGTGCGGCGCTCGCTCGAACGGCTGCGCGTCGATCAGATCGATCTGATTCAGCTGCACAACCTGGTCGAGGACGCGGAGTGGGAGACGGCGCTCGGTCCGGGCGGCGCGCTGGAGGCGCTGGTCGAAGCGCGCGCGCAGGGCCTGGTGCGCTTCATCGGCGTCACCGGCCACGGAACCCACGCGGCGGCGATGCACCTGCGCAGCCTGGAGCGCTTTCCCTTCGACAGCGTGCTGGTGCCGTACAACTTCACCATGATGCGGACGCCGGAGTACGCCGCCGAGTTCGAGCACCTGATCGAGGTCTGCGCGGGGCGCGGTGTGGCCGTGCAGACCATCAAGTCGGTCGCCCGCCGCCGCTGGCAGGCCGACGACTCGTCGCGCAAGTTCAGTTGGTACGAGCCGCTGCGCGATGCCGCCGCCATTCATCGCGCCGTACACTTCGTGCTCGCGCGGCCGGGCTTCTTCCTCAACAGTTCCAGCGACGCGACGTTGCTGCGCGCCATCCTCGCCGCCGCCAACGAGCCGGTCGCGCCGCCGTCGGATGAGGCCCTGGCGGTCGACGTGGCGCAGTTCGCCATCGAGCCGCTGTTCGTGCGCGGCGTGAGCGACGCGATCTAGACCGACGGCCCACGCACTCCCGGCGGGGTCGGAATCGGTATCGGCATCGGAATCGATTCCTGTTCCGGGATTCCGCGGGTCCTGGCGGATCGCAGCGACATAGGCCGCCACTCATTTCGTTGGCCTCGATTCCGATACCGATTCCGACCCCGACTCCCGAGTGGAGCGCCAACGGTGCCTGCGGCTTCAGTGTCCGCGACCGAGTGGCAGCAGGAGGATGTCGGTTGGCTGCCCCGCAGTGCCGACGGGCTCGGTGCGCAGGCGCTGGCCGGTGGCGGCGTCGAAGACGTGGACGCCGCGGCGGCTGAAGGCGCCGTCGGGGACGAAGAGCGTGCCGGCGCGGCGGTCGAGGGCGAGGGCTGGGACGGAGTAGCCGACCGAGACATGCAGCTCGGGTCCGGGCTCGACGCCACCGGTGACGGAGAAGGCCTTCAGATGTGACGACAGGTCGAGGTCGGTGCTGTAGACGACATAGCCGCGCTCCGGCGTCACCATGACGAAGGCGCCGAGGTCGGCGCCGGTGAAGCCGTCTGCCTCGCGCACGATGAGCCCGTGCGAGCGCAGCGTGCCGAGGTCGATGACTTCGAGACCTCCCGCGTCGAAAAAACCGCCGGTGGCGCTGACGTAGAGCCGTCGCACGTCGGGCAGTATCTGCATGCGCAGCTTCGGCGCCGTTCCCTGCAGCTCGATCGCCTGCACGCCCGGCACTTGCGGATCGACGTCGACGAGCTGCTCGGTGGCCAGATCGACCACCGCCAGATAGCCCGGCGGCGCCAGGCCGAACGGCCCGTCCTCGTTCATGCGGCGGATCTGGACGAACAGCCGGCCGCGGTCGACGATCATCGTGCCGAGATCGGGCACGCCGTCATCGTCGGCGAACGGACTGAGATCGACAGACTCGGTCGTCGCGCCGCTGCGCAGGTCGAGGCGCAACAAACGCGTGCCCCGGCGGCGCGTGATGTACGCCGTATCGGCACTGGTGACGGCGATGTCTTCGGGCTCGCTGTTCTCACCGAGCGCATACACACGCGCCGCCTGCCAGCGGCGCCGGTCGATCGCGGCGATTGTGCCGGCGCTGCGGCTGCCGACAAAGAGCTGGCCGTCAGCCTGGTGCAGAAAGGCATCGCCACCGGTGGCGATGCCGAGCCCGCGAAAACGCCACGGCGGCCGGGTCCCCACCCGCCGCACGGTTGCCGCTCCATTCTTGCTGGTCCAGGTCACGGCCAACGGGGCCGCCTCGACGCGTGCCGCGAGCACGAGGAAAGCCGCGGCGACCCACGCACACGGCATCGACGCGCGTTTCATCGGCGGAGAATGTAACGAGCGGCGCGACTTGTGGCCACCATGCGCGGCCAGGTGTCTGTGGCTCCCCGCGTGAGCGGCGCGGCGATCTCCACCGCGGTGACGAACAGATCGTGCGAGCCGAGGCGGGTGTAGCCGCTGATCGTCACCGTCTGGCCGGCGGCACTGGCGATCGGCTGCAACATGGAGTCGTCGCCGCGCAGATAGTAGCTCGGCCGGTGCAGCGTGACCTCGGACAGGATGGCGCCGGGCAGTATGTCGCCGCTCAGCACGCGCAGGTCCTTGAGCTGAAATGGGTACTCCGTGCGTCCGAGCATCAGCGTCAGGTCGGTGGTGCCGGTCTCGCCCGGCGCGGGCGGGCCGAGGCGTCCGGTCAGGCGCACCAGATGCGCCTGGCGCGCACCCACGCGCCCGGCCCAGGCCAGTTGAGCGGGTGCCGTCAACACCGCCGCGGCACATGTCGCGGCCATCAGCAGGCGGCGGGCGCGCGTGCGCCGAGTGAAAGGGGCCGGCGCGGCGTGGCGCACATGCGCGGCGTTCATGGCGGTCACCTTGCCTTATCACAGCGAATCAGGTCTGTAGACAATCCGCATGACGGTCAGCCCGCTGCACACGCGCATGATCACGCTTCGTCTCAGCTGGGGCGAGGGCGGGCAGATGGTGGCCGAGGGGCGCCTGGTCGACGTGCGCAAGCGCGGCATCGTGCCGCTGGCCGGGCGCATTCAGGGGCCCGGCATCGTGCACGACATGGCGGTGCGCGTGTGGCTCGACCCGGTCGAGCTGCGCATCGCGCGCATCGAGCCGGCGATGCTCGCCTACCCGTTCGCGGCGGCGCCGCAGACGCGCGGCGAGGCGTGCCCCGATCAGCTGGCGGCGGTGCAGGGGCTGCTCGGCCTGGCGCTGACGAAGGGGTACGGCGAGACGGTCATGGAGCGCATTGGTGGCCCGCGCGGTTGCTTCCACGTGTTGACGCTGCTGCGCCTGCTCGGGCCGACCATCGTCTGGGCGGCGACGCGCGAGCGCCTGCTCGCCCAGTCCGGCGAGGAACGGCCGCCGGCACCGGGCAGCCCGATTTTTTCGCGTAGCGTCATCGTCGACGGGATGCGGCGCGCCGACATGCTGGAGCTCGACCTGCACGGCACGTTGTGCGACGTGCACTATCCGCCCGGCGCCGACACGCTGCCGCTCGACGAAGAGCTCGAGGCGGGTTTCGAGGCGACGCTGGATCTGACGGTCGGGTTGCCGGCGATGGCCGTGCTGACCGCGAGCGGGCGGATACGCCGCTCGGGCCCCGGCGTCGCGGCCGCGGGCGCCTGGCAGCCGATCGATTCGCTCGGGCAGCTCGGCGGCCTGGCGTTGCAGCGTGGGTTCTCGGCACGTGTCCAGGAGCTCCTCGGCGACGCCGAAGGCATCGAGCCGCTGACGCATCTGGTGCTCATGCTGGCGCCGGTGGTCATGCAGTGCATGCCGAGCCTGCTCGACGAGCTCGAGCTGCGCCCGCGCCACGCCGATACGCCGCACGCGGCGACGGACTCCTGCCACATGTGGCGCGCCGGCGGGCCGTTGATGTCGATGCGGCGGTTGCCGGCGTAGGGGCGCGATGCGCAATTCTGGTTGCGTCCTTCAGACCTTCCCTCCGATCCCCCTCCTTTCCAAGGAGGGGTTAGGGGAGGTTGCTTTCTAGGGCCGGTTGAAACCTCCCCCTAACCCCCTCCTTGGTAAGGAGGGGGAACAAGGAGAGGGGGGAACAAAACCTTCAGGGAGAAAGAAACCTCGTGCGACGACGGGAGCGGGTATGGCGATCGACAAGGCGTTGTTTCGACAGGTGATGGGCAGCTTCGCGGCCGGTGTGACGGTGGTGACGACGTTCGGCGCCGAAGGGCAGCCGGTGGGGCTGACGGCGACGGCGTTTTCGTCGGTATCGCTGCTGCCGCCGCTGGCGCTGGTGTGCATCGACAAGAAGGCGGAGAGTTATCTCCACTTCGCGTCGGCCGGCATCTTCGCGGTCAACTTCCTGGCCCGCGGTCAGGAGGACGTCTCGCAGCGCTTTGCCACCTCCGGTGGCGACAAATTTCGCGGCATCGAATGGCAGGCGGGTGCACTCGGCGCGCCGCTCCTGACCGGCACCGTCGGCCGGCTCGAGTGCCGCATCGTGCACGCCTACGACGGCGGCGATCACACCATCTACGTCGGCGAGATCGACTCCGCCTCGGTCAGCGACGGCGAGCCGTTGGTGTATTTCCGCAGTGCTTACCGCGGAGTGAGCTGACCCCGCGCGCCGTTACTCGGGCGCGTGCTTCAGCCAGTCGTACGTCGGATGGGTGGTCCACCCGAGCACGCGGCGCGGGTTGGTGATGACCTTGACGTCGGCCAACACCATGGTCTGGCACGCCAGCCGGTAGGACGGCCCCTCCCAGGCGTTCTTCTTCTCGTCGCCCGGCGTGCGCGCCGAGAGGGCGCGGGTGTCGTCGACCTTGACCCGACAGGTACCGCACAGGGCCCGGGCGCGGCAGTTGAACACGTTGTTGGGGAAGGCGTAGAGATCGATGCCGTGCTCGAGCGCGAGCTTGCGCAGGTTGGTGCCTACCGGGCACTCGATGGAGATGTTCTGCTTGACGAAATGCACGACGGGCATGCCCGGTCCTCCTTTGCACTCTGGTGCGGCGTTTCGCCCGCGTCCTTAGCAAGTCGCCCGCGGCAGGGCAAAAGGCCGCCCCGCCGGCCGGGCGCTTCTCGAATTGACCGGGCCCGGCGCGCGGTTATAATCCCACGCCTTTGGACATCGTGAAGAACATGGCGGCGGTCGTGCTGGCCGCGGGGCAGAGCAAACGCTTTCGCTCCGCCCGGTCGAAGCTGGTGCACGACTTCGGCGGGCGGCCGATCATTCACTGGACGCTGGCGCCGCTGCGCGCGCTCGGCGTCGATCCGATCGTCGTCGTCGTCGGGCACGATGCCGAGACGGTCAAGGCGGCCTGCGGCCCGGGCACGACGTTCGCAACGCAGACCGAGCAGAAGGGCACCGGCCACGCCGTGCTCGCCACCGAGTCGGCGTTGGCGGGCTTCGCCGGCGACGTGCTGATCATCAACAGCGATCTGCCCCTGCTCAGCGCCGACACGCTGCGTCGCCTGGTCGAGACGCACCGCGCCACCAGCGGCGTGCTGACGCTGCTGACCGCGACCGTGTCCGACCCGCACGGCTGGGGGCGCATCGAGCGCCGCGACGGTGCCATCGCCGGCATCGTCGAGGAGCGCGACGCCAGCCCGGTCCAGCGCGCCGTGCGCGAGGTCAACGTCGGCGTCTACTGCGCGGCGCCGGCGGTGCTTTTTTCGCTCCTGGGGCGCGTGACGCCCGAGAACGAGCAGGGCGAGATCTACCTGACCGACGTCGTCGCGCGCGCGGTGCAGGCGGGCGTGCACGTCGCCAGCACATCGGTCGACGTGTGCGAAGTCGGACAGATCAACTCGCGGGGGGAGCTGGCGGCGATGGAGAAGAGCTTGCGAATGGAGATCAATGCCCGCTGGATGGCGGCCGGGGTGACATTGCAGGATCCCGACACGACGTACATCGGTCCCGACGTGACCATCGGCCGTGACACGGTGATCGGTGCGAACGTGCATCTGCGCGGGCGCACGGTCATCGGCGAAGGCTGTCGCTTCGACGGGTCGGCTTTTCTCACCGACGCGACGCTCGGCGATCGGGTGCACGTGCGCTTCAGCGTGGTGATGGCCGAGGCGCATGTCGGCGATGCCTGTCAGGTCGGCCCGTTCGCCAACCTGCGGCCGGGAACGCGGTTGGCGGAAGAGGTCCACATCGGCGACTTCGTCGAGACCAAGAACGCCGTCGTCGGTCGCGGCACCAAGGCCAACCACCTCGCCTACCTCGGGGACACGCAGATCGGCCGCGACGTCAACATCGGCGCCGGCACCATCACCTGCAACTACGACGGCGAGCGCAAACACCGCACCGTGATCGGCGATCGCGTCCAGGTCGGCAGCGACACGCAACTGGTCGCACCGGTGACGCTCGGCGACGACGTGTACGTGGCCTCGGGCACGACGGTGCGCAAGGACGCCCCCGCCGGCGCGTTGGTGTTCAACGCGCGCCAGGAGATGCAGCGCCCCGGCTGGGTGGCGGCGCGGCGCTCGCGTCAATCTAGCAAGGCGCCCGCCGGGGCGGCACCGAAACCAGCCAAGGCCGCGGCGCGGCCGCGCCGCGCCAAGGCGGCGCCGGCCAAGCGCACCGCGGTAGCGGCCGGCGCGCGCCGGCGGCCGCGCGCATGACCGCGCCGCGGCGCGAGAGGAGCGCGGGGTAAGCCATCATGTGCGGCATAGTCGGATACGTCGGAGAGCGCGACGCCAGCGTCGTGCTGTTGCAGGGGCTGCACCGGCTCGAGTACCGCGGCTACGATTCCGCCGGCATCGCCGTGCTGGAAGACGGCCAGGTGACGATCCGGCGCTGCGTCGGCAAGCTCGACAACCTCGAGCGCCTGCTCGGCAGCTCGCCGGTCAGCGGCACCACCGGCATCGGCCACACCCGCTGGGCGACGCACGGCCGCCCCTCGGAGGCCAACGCCCATCCGCACCGCGCCGGCCGCATCGTACTGATCCACAACGGCATCATCGAGAACTACCTCGCCCTGCGCGCCGGGCTCGAGCGCAAGGGGCGGCAGTTCGCCTCGGAGACCGACACCGAGATCGTCTCGCACCTGATCGACGACCTGATGGAGCAGGGGCTCGATTTCGAGGCCGCGACGCGCGAAGGCGTGCGGCAACTGGAGGGCTCGTTCTCCATCGTGGTGATGTGCGAGACCTCGCCGGGCGTGCTGCTGGCCGCCAAGAGCGCCACGCCGATCGTCATCGGGCTCGGCGACGGCGAGCAGATCGTCGCCTCGGACATCCCCGCCATTCTCGACACCACGCGCGACGTGTTGTTCCTGGAGGACGGCGAGTTGGCGGTGGTGACGCGCGCCGGCGTGCGCCTGAGCCGCTTCGACGGCACGCCGGTCGAGCGCGCCCCGCGCCGCATCACCTGGGACCCGGTCACGGCCCAGAAGGGCGGCTTCAAGCACTTTCTCGGCAAGGAGATCCACGAGCAGCCGCAGGCGATCGTCGACACCATGCGCGGCCGGCTGATGCAGGAGGAGGGCGACGTCGCGCTCGGCGAGATCGAGCTCGGCCCCGAGTGGTGGCGCGATCTCGAGCGCATCGACCTGGTCGCGTGCGGCACCGCCTGGCACGCCTGCCTGATCGCCAAGTACTACATCGAGCAGCTGGCGCGCATTCCCTGCCACGTCGACTACGGCAGCGAGTTTCGCTACCGCGACCCGGTCCTGCACCGCCGCGACCTGCTGTTGGTGGTTTCGCAATCGGGCGAGACGGCCGACACGCTGGCGGCGGTCGAGGCGGCGCGGGCGCAGCAGGTGCGCACGCTGGCCGTCTGCAACGTCGTCGACTCGAGCATCGCGCGCCGCGCCGATGCCGTGCTCTACACCCACGCCGGCCCGGAGATCAGCGTTGCCTCGACCAAGGCCTTCACCACCCAGCTCACGGCACTGCTGTTGCTCGCCATCTATCTCGGCCGCCGGCGCGGCGTGATCAGCCCCGACACCGGCCGCGAGCTGATCGCGCAGCTGGTCGGCATCACGACGCCGATCGCGACCGCGCTGCAGGCCGAACCGGAGATCGAGGCGCTGGCGCGTCGCTACGCGGCGGCGCAGGACTTCCTCTATCTCGGGCGCGGCATCAGTTTCCCGATCGCCTTGGAGGGCGCGCTCAAGCTCAAGGAGCTGTCATACATTCACGCTGAGGGCTATCCGGCCGGCGAGCTCAAGCACGGGCCGATCGCGCTGATCAACGAGGACATGCCGGTGCTGGTGCTCATGCCGCGCGACGCCGTCTTCGCCAAGACGCTGAGCAACGTGAAAGAGGTGGAGTCGCGCGGCGGCCAGATCATCCTGGTCACCGACGCATCGGAGCGCGAAGTCGGCGCCGTGGCGCAAGACGTCATCACGGTGCCATCGGTGCATCCGCTCCTGATGCCGCTGGTGCTGACGATTCCGTTACAGCTGCTCGCCTACCACGTCGCCGTTCACCGCGGCACCGACGTCGATCAGCCGCGCAATCTCGCCAAGAGCGTCACCGTCGAGTGACGGCGACGGGCGTTGCCGGCGGCTGGTTCTGGGCGCGGAGCAGATGCGTGTCCTGGTTGGTGATGTCGGCGTCCGCATAGGTCGCCTGCAGGCAGGTGGCGTTGTCGCTGTTAACCAGCTGGACGACGATGGGAGCCGGGACCCCGAGCAGGTCGAGGGCGGGTAGCCAGGGTCCTTCGCCCCTGACCACCGCCCTGGTCTCTTGATTGCGGCTGCTGCGCAGAGACAGGCGCCGTATGCCGCTGGCGCTGCCGGTCGGGTCGACGTAGCGGAACCCCTGCGGGCCGATGCGGTCCCACCGCGTGGCGCTGGAGCCGAGCTCGGCCTGGGCGACCAGGGCGGCTGACGTCCCGGCGTAGAGGCACAATCCGTAGTCGGTGAAACGGGTCGGGTCGCCGAAGTCGGCCGCACCGGGCGTGGTCGCACCATCGAGCCAGGCCCACAGCAACTCGTTGGCTGCGCCGTCGGTGTCGCGCACGAGCAGCAGCGAGCGCGTTGCCGGCGCGCATCCGTCCTTCGGTGCCGCGCTGCAGAGGGGCATGGTGAGGGTGTCGAGCGCCTGGGCACAGTCGAGGCGCGGAAAGCTCAAACGGTTGGTGGTGTCGGTGACCCGCACTGCTGACGCGCGCAGGGCCGCATCGATTCGCGCCGGCGCCGCGTGCGGAACGGCTTGGCGCAGATCGGCGGCGCATGCCGCTGCGAGCGGGGTCGCTTGCGAGGTGCCGGAGATCGTCGACCGGCCGCCGCCGCGTCCGGTCGA
Source organism: uncultured Binatia bacterium (SeqCode) (assembly GCA_964455095.1). Taxonomy (GTDB): domain Bacteria; phylum Desulfobacterota; class Binatia; order HRBIN30; family CADEER01; genus CAYVUV01. The sequence continues at coordinate 21,346 of CAYVUV010000066.1, read as the reverse complement.
GGTGATCGGCGCGCCGGGGGCGAAGAGATCGGTGGTCGCGTTGCTGTTGCTGAAGCAGGTCACCTGGTCGGCGCGGGTTGTCCGGTCGGTGCAGATGCCGAAGCGTTGCTCGCCGACATCGGCATCGTAGACGGCGCCGACCGAGATCGCGTTGGCGACACAGGCCGGCGCCGACATGCGCGTGCCGGATCCCTGATTGCCGGCGGAGGCGAAGACCGCGACGCCGGCGTCAGTCAATGCGTCGACCGCTGCGGCCAGGGCGATGGTGTTGGCGGTTGCCGTGTCGCAGCTGTCGGGGAAGAGGGCAGAGGTGCCCAGGCTCATACTGACGATACCGACCTCCGGGTGGTGGTCGAGCACCCAGTCGAGTCCGGCGACGACGTCGGAGACACAGCAGAAGGCGTTGTTGTGGTCGAGCACCTTGACCGCGACCAGCGCGGCGTCGGGCGCGCCGCCGCGCGGCGCGATGGTGCCGTTTGAGGTGATGATGCCAGCGACGTTGGTGCCGTGGCCGTGATCGTCCTCGGCGCTGCCGGGTCCGCTCTGCGTCGCCAACCCGTTCGGACAGCAGCCGCCGCCGCTGCAGAAGCAGTGCTCGTCGGCGAGCGAGTCGGCGAGGTCGGGGTGGTCCGTATCGACGCCGCTGTCGAGCTGGGCAACGGTGACGCCGCGGCCGGTGAAGCCGAGGCTCTGCACGACATCGAGCGCGCTCAGCGGCACGGCCTCGGCGAGTCCGCCGCTGCCGCCGGTATCGAGATCGATGCGCCGCACGCGCGGATCGGACATGAGGCGCAGGACGCCGGCCGCCGTGATCTCACCTGCCAGCGCCGGAATCGCGCCGTAACGGCGGCGCACGGCGAGCTCGCCGCCGACGGAGTCAGCGAGCTCCGCGGCGGTGTCGCGGATGGCGGCGCGCCGGCGCAGACGCGTGCGCGCTTGTTTCGTCGCCGGCTCGGCAAAGACGAGCATGACGCGCGCGCGCGGCGCGGCGTCGAGGGCATCGACCAGCTCGCGCCCGACGATCGGCGAGTCGCGCAAGCGCTGGCGCATCGCCTCGGGCAGCATGCCGGCCCGCGCCCCCGTCGCGGCGACGAGCTGCAGCAGCGCGGCGGCCAGAACCAACGGCGCGCGCGCCGGTGCGGTGAAAGAGCCCAAACGCATCGCCGCGCGCAGTATTGGCGAGCCGTTCGAGGTGGGTCAACCGAGACGTCCGTCCAAGAGCGGCTACGTTCCGATGCTGCCCCGCTGCAGACGCCTGTAGGCGGCGTCGCCGATCCTCTCGGCCACGGACAGTCCCAGCCGGTGGGCGTCGAGCACCGCCGAGCGCACCAGCGCGGCGGTGACCGGCTGCGGCATGTTGCCGATGAACGGGAATGCCAGCGTCCCATCGGCGATGACGTCGAGCGCGCCGGTGTCGGTGGCATCGAGTGAGAGTTGGCCGAGGTGTATCGGCAGACCAACGGCGGCGAAGAACTCGGCGACTCTGGTTGCCTCGTCGCGGCGCGACTCCATCATCAGTTGCGCGAGCGTGCCCATGGCGACCATCTCGCCGTGGAGGTAGTTGGCGTGCACCTGCGGAATGGCGGTATAGCTCTGGGCCACGCCATGCGCGGCGGCGAGGCCGCCACTCTCGAAACCCAGGCCGCTGAGCAGTGTGTTCGCCTCGACGACGGTCTCCAGCGATTCGTTCACGCTGTGTGCCGCCACCGCCGCGGCGGCGTCGCGCCCCTCTTTGAACAGGGTCTGCGCGCAGACTTCGCCGATGGCGTAGGAGGCGAGCGTCGGGCGCGCGCCGATGGTCGTGACGGCCGCGGGGTTCAGCAGGCACACGCGCGCTTCGTACCAGGTGGCCATGGCGTCGCCCATGCCGGCGACGAGGTAGCGCTCCGGCGCGGCCGCGATGATGCCGGTGTCGACGACGACGAGGGCCGGGCTGTGCGGGTAGAACTCGACGCCCGCGGAGACGCCTTGCGGGGAGTAGAGAACCGAGAGTGCCGAGCAGGGCGCATCGTTGGAGGCCAGCGTCGGCACGATGACCACCGGTGCGCCGAGTCGAAACGCCACGCCCTTGCCCGCGTCGATGCACTTGCCGCCGCCGGCGGCGACGACGCAGTCGATCCGTTCCTGCGCCAACGCCTCGCTGTGGGCGGTGATTTCCTCGATGGAACACTCGCCGTTGAAGGTCATGACGACCGCTTCGATGCCGGCGGCGCGCAGGCTGTTCAGCAGCAGCACGCCCTCGTTTCGGGCGCCTCGTTCCGACATCAGCAACGCGACGCGCCTGGCTTGCACGAGCGAGAGATATCGGCCGATGCCGCGCAGCACCTGCTGTCCCTGAACGTAGCGCTGTGGCGCGATGAAGACCCGCGGCGAGGGCATGTCGCCGCGGTCGGACGGGGCGAAGATTGCCTGCGGCAGATAGGCGGCCGATATTTCCATGTCGATTTCCTCCCGGCGTCAGACCGCGAACTTCTCTTCCACGTTTGTGCGGATCGTCTCGGGAGAGAAGATCCCCGAGCCTGTAGCATATGCGATTGCCCCTTTGGCAGCGGCGGCTTTCCCCAGCAACTCCTACCCAGGCGTGTCGCGGACGATCTGGAGAATCACGAGACCACGAAATAGCGAAAGCACGAAGGACATACCCAAAAAATCTCAGAGCCTCTGGATCAGGTTTCGTGTTTTCGTACTGTCGCGCTTTCGTGATTATCTGACGACGGCAACTTGGCCGAGCTGCTGCGGGCAGGATCACGGTCTGGTCCCGTCCGCAGTCGAGCACGCGCGCTCGCCCGTGCGCGCCAGGGGCAGAACGTCCTCGACGAGAAGGCGTTCGAACTTCCGCGGCTCTTCGAACGGCGGGTAGTGACCGGAATGTTCGAACCACACCAGACGTTTGCAAGGCGCCTCGATGGTGTCGAAGTACGCGGCGGCGACGCTCGCCGGCATCTCCCAGTCGTAGCGGCCGAGCAGAAAGAACACCGGCACCCCAAAGGAGCGGTAGCCGCGCAGGTCGAGCGCCGACAGCTCGGGCCACAAGCGCTCGAGCGAGTAGCGGCTGCCCTGGCGCAGGTACCACAGGTCGGCGAGGTTGGCCTCGTCGCTCATGAGCATCGTGCCGATGAGGTCGCCCATCGAGAGGTCGGCGTGGAACGCCCCGCCGAAATGCTCGACCCACTCGAGCCTGGCGAACATCGCCTCGGCCGTGCGCGGCTGCGGGCCGATGGCGCGCAGTTTCCGGGCGGCGCGTCGGTTGCCGCGTTGCTCGGCTTGTGCGAGCGCGAACTCGTAGGAGAGTTGCCCGCTCTCGCGCACGTCGGCGATCTGGCCGACGCCGACGTAGGCGGCGACCTTCTTCGGGTGGTCATGGGCGTAGATCGTGCCGAGCACCGTGCCCCAGGAGTGGCCGACCAGGACGACGGAGTCCTGGTGGAAGCGCTGGCGGATGAGCTCGACGACCTCGTCGAGGTCGCTGAGAAACTGCGCGATCGTCATCGACTGCGGCGGCACGTCGGCGTCGTACGAGCGCCCGGCGCCGCGCTGCTCCCAGTAGACGACCAGGAAGTGCTGTTCGAGGGCGCTGTCGTATTCCCGGAACATCGCCGCCTCGCTCACCCCGGGGCCGGCGTGCAGGAGGAGCAGCACCGGCGCACGGCGGTCGCGGCCGCGGAACCAGAGGTGCTGCCGCGTGCCACCGATGATGGCGGTCTCCATGGTGGCAATGCTGCCGGGGAGGATCGTCCCATCGGCGGCGCGGAACGGCCGCGTATAGACGCCGCACGCCCCTGCAACCAACGAGCATATCGCGAGGAGAAGTGTGCGCGCGGCTTTGCCCGGCAATTCGCGAAAGAAGTTTATCTCCCGGAGGCTGTCGATTTTCTCAAGGGTCCGGCTTCCCCCCTTTGGCAAAGGGGGGCTAGGGGGGATTTTTTGAGTTCGGATCATTCGGAAAATCCTCCTCAATCCCCCTTTGCCGAAGGGGGAAGTCGGAGCCGATCCGCGCGTTGCGAGAAGATCGACAGCCTATGAGAGCCACCCGGCCGCGTTCCGTTGATCAGATCGTCTCCGTCTGCCAGAAGTTCCAGAGCGCGATCTCGCGCCCCCCTTCTCCCCGCGCCACCCGACGGAACATCCCCCCCTTACCGTTAACGTCGAGGCATGAGATCCAAGGACTTACTGCAGGGGGTGGCAATTTCAACGACAACGTTTGTCCTGCTCCTGCTGATCTTAGAGGTGGTGGTCAGAACAGTCGGTGTACGCATCGACGATTCCTACCCGAACGACTCGTGGTGGTGGAGGGCCAAGTGGTTCAACAGTCACCGGTACAACACCAACAAGCTCTTCTACCCGATTGATGAGTTCCATCCCGTATACGGGTGGGTACTGAAAGCAGGTCTCCGGGACATAAAAGTCTCGGGGGCATTCGTCAGCAGCAACAAGATCCAGGTGCGAGGTGCGCAGGAATTCGATCTGGACGACGCAAGCAGAAGGCGCATTCTGGCGATCGGCGACTCGTTCACGTTTGGCGAATGCGCCAACGACGCAGAATCCTATCCCGCCATCTTGCAATCGTACCTGCCGCAAACGGACGTGCTCAACGCGGCGGTGCACGGCTGGGGAATCGATCAGATCCTGCTGCGGCTCCAACGCGAGGGGGCTGATTTCACGCCATCCATCGTCATGTTGGGTTGTGTGAACACCGACTTGCCGCGCAACCACTTGTGGTTTCGAGATTTCGCCAAGCCCTATTTTGTTCTCGAGGAGGGGTCACTGAAGCTGAAGGGGACCCCGATTCCATCGCCGGAGGAAATGCTGTCAGGGTTTCACTCTGAACTGTTCGATTGGGCCAGCTCGAAGTGGCACGTCTATACCAAGACCGTCGACATCATGCAGGACGACAGTCTATCCGAGAAACTCCTGGAGCAGATCGTCAGGGAAATCAGGCGGCTGAATGCAGTGCCGGTGTTCGTGTACTTGCCGCGGAAGGATGAGAGTATTCCCGGAGTGTCCCATCCGGCCGCTGCATTCAAGAAGGTAAGCGAGAGAGAGAACGTATTGTGGATCGATCCCGTCGACGCCGTTCACGCGGCTATCATATCCCTCCCTGATCCAGAGAAAGAGTTTGCCTGCCACTACACGCCACTGGTCAATCGGGCGATAGCCGGGAAGATCAAAGAGCAACTGATATCGTCCGGCGTGTACTAGCTCCCTGCACAATGCCGACGCGGGCGAACCGGATCCGTCCCCTCTTGCCGTCGGCGTTTCCGGCCAGCGCTTCGTGGCGGTCGGCAAGCGCGGGCGGCGCGATTACATCGGATTCCACTGCCAGTCCTGTCGGCGTGGGCGCAACGGCTCGCCACCTCGACGCAACGCGGGGCCGGAGTCTCGGCTGCACGTCCGCGGTTGCTGACGGAGTTTTCCTGCTGCTTCCCGCGAGCGCTCCGATGAGAAGCGAAGAGCGTCTCCTCTGCCCCCTAGGACGGTCAGTCGTCCGTCGCGTCCGGTGTGGGCGGGTCGACAGGCTGTTCCGCGGCACGGATTCGCTTCAAGTACTTGTCGGTGAAGTCGATCCTCAGCTCGATGAACAACGGGAGGTGGTCAGACATCTGCCAAGTTCGCCACTCCTTGGCGAAATACTTCTTCCGCTGTGCCGGCGTCGCGGGCCACTTCTGGTTCCCCTTGCCGAGCGGGTAGTACGTCTCCGCCTCGTCCTCGGTGTACACAGCTTGGTAGTAGTTGAAGACCCCGGCGTTCTTTTCACTTGGCCCGAGCTCCAGCTCGTCCTTGCGGACCAGAAACGCTATCTGGTCGTAGTGTTTGTCCCCGCCCATGTTGCTCACCCACCGCAGGGCGTTGTTGTCCAGAGTGAGGTCGGCCGGCAGAATGAACTTGTGCTTCTTGAGCGCCTTCATCGTATCGTCGTCCGGGTCGACCACGTTCATGTCGCCGAGCAGGATGTAGTTCTGCCCGTCGTTGTCCGCCCGCTTCTTCAAAAACTTGGCCACCGCGTCAATCTCCGCCACCCGTCGCGCGTATCCCTCCCCGGCGGTGTCCCCGTAGTACAGGTGGACGGTACAGAGGTTGAACTTGAACCAGCCGGACTGGAAGCGCACCAAGAACGGGGTGCGGGCGAATTGGTCTTTCCCGTCAACCTGGGCAGCCTTCGGAAGGACGAGCTCGCCGGCAATGTGTTTGAATTGCACTTTGTTTGAGTCGTACACGAACACCATTCGCTCGCCATTTCCGGACGGTCCCTCGGTCAAGTCGGTGGCGATGTACTTCCACGACGGCCCGAGCAGGTTCATCACCTGCTCGAACGGCCGCATGTCCTCATTCACCTCCTGGAGGGCGACCAGGTCGAACGCCGAAATCACCTCGGCGATGTAGTGGAACGACTCGGCCAGCCGCGGTCCCTGGCCGAACTTGTTCGAGTCGAAGTCGCGTACGTTCCATGTCGCCAGAAGCAAGGTGTCCGATGCCGTTCGCCGCGGGATCGCCTTGGCGAGCGCCTTGCGGAGCGCGGCGAGGTGGTCGATCGTCCGCTCGCGATCGGCAGGCTTCCAACGCTTCAGTTGCCAGTACATCGGCATGATAACCTCCGACTAAGCAGGGTTCGTCGGCACGATCGGCCCTCGGCGCCGGCGAAGCAGTGGAGCTTCAATCAAGCTGTCTTGGGACACGACAAAACGCGGGGATCAGCGGTGGGTGAATCCTTTCGCGTATCCCTCTCATAGCTTCTGTTCAGCATCTCCCATTGACGCGTCGTCGCCATTCGATGGCGCCGGCGATCGGGCGAACCACAATGGGACGCATTGAACCCTCGATCTGGTCGCGATCTTCCACACCCAGTTGAAAAACTCAAACTACGTGCCTGCGCGACCGCTTCCTTGAGAAGTACCTTCACCGCCCGCGAGAAGAGAAGCACTCGCCACACGGACAAAGCGAAGCTCCCAAGAGCCGCCAAACATCCGGGGCCTACTCGCACGTCCTTCTGCGCCGCGGGTGGAGCACCTTCTGCCGCCTTTGGCCCAAAATCCACACGAGGTACCCCGGTGACACGGATGAGTGTTGGCCCCCGAGCGGCGGGTTCTGCTATCCCGTGGCCCATCGACGCGCGGCGGCGTCGCCGAGGCTCCATGCCGACCCGGGCGAATCGGATCCGTCCCCTCTCTTCCGTCGGCACTTCCGGCCAGCGCTTCGTGTCGGTCGGCAAGCGGCGGCGGGCCTTCGTTCCGCGCGGATTCAACTACGACTGGACCATACTCGACGGGCGGGTCGTGCGGCTCGAAGATCTGCTCGAGCACCGACCGGACCAGATCGCGGCTGATCTCGCCGCGATGCGGCGTCTGGGGGCGAACACCGTACGCGTGTTTCTCCCGACCGGTATGTTCTTGAAAGGTCCACGGGACGCCGACGCCAGAGCCCTGCGGCGACTGGGCGTGCTGTTCCGCGCCGCCGAGCGCAATCGGTTGCGGCTCATCTTGACCGGCCTGGCGCTCATCCGCGCGAAGGGGGTACCAGCCTGGTTGCGGCGCGCCAGCGATGAGACAATCGAGCGCGCCGAGATGACCTTCTGGCGCGCGCTCGCGCGCCGCGGCCGTTCGGAATCGTGTATCTTTGCCTACGACCTGCAGAACGAGCCGGTGATCCACTGGTCGGACAGTCGGTCGCTCGTCACCGGCCCGCTGCGCACACCGAGCGGAGAGGTCTTCTACTATGTCCACCGACACTATCGGCAGATCCAACGGCAGTGGACGCGCCACATCCACCGCCGCTTTCGGCGCGAGAGCGCCCTGGCCGCGCGCTGGTCGGACTATCCCCGCCGGGGCGAATCATGGTCGGCGATCGCGCGTCCGCGCAGCAGCGCCCGCGATCCGCGCTATGGCGACTACATCGGGTTCCACTGCCAGCTCCTGTCGGCGTGGGCGCAACGACTCGCCACGTCGATCCGCCACGAAGATCCGCATCACCTGATCACCGTCGGCGCGTTCGATCCGTCCGTGATGGCACAGGCTGTCGATTTCTACTCCGTGCACCTGTATCCGCAGCCAGTCGCCGCGCATCGGCCTTTCGTCGCGACCAACCGCACCGCCTGGCGCCAGCAGGTCGAGGCGTTGCCGTCCGACAAGCCCCTGCTGATCGAAGAGTTCTTCCCGCTGAACACGCCGCGCCGCGTCTCGGCCCGCACGGTCGTGAAGGCCATCCTGGCCGCCACTCGCGACCGCGCCGCCGGCTGGCTCACGGCGTACTTCGGCCCCCCCGCCGCGCTGCGCCGCGCGCGCCCGTCGTCGGATCGGCGCCATCGGACCGGCGTCGAGACGTACGCCGCAACGCTCGCGTGTTGGCGCGACGAAGTTCGCGGCGCGACGGCATGTCGGACGCGTGCTGACACAGAAAGCTAAAGAGCTGGGAGCGTCTCCGATGACCCTTTTCAAGCTTTTCAAGCCGGCCAGTCAACGCCAAGCTTCTTTGCGGTAGCGGGCCCAACTATCCCGTCCGCCACCAGCTTGTTAAGTGTTTGGAAGGCCACAACGGCGGCCACTGTATGCGGCCCATAAGCGCCGTCGATCTTGCCCGGATCGAGACCTACCGCCTTCAGGGCGCGCTGAACGACCTTGACCAGCGGTGACGTGATGTTCGGGTCCTCCAGAGTCAGGAGGTAGGGAAGCGGCTTTGGTGGAACAACTGAACCACTGCCCGTGTACGTAACCCCTGGAATCGTGCTGCAGAAGTGCCACAGTCGACCTTCGACTTTTCCACGCCGCACTCCGAGATTCACCCCAGCCGCTTCGACGGTACCGCCCTGACCGTCGGTGATGGCTATGTGTCCCATTGCACCCGGAGTCGGCGGCTTGCGTATTAGAATCACCCCTGGTGTCGTATTCGCCGCGCCCTGATCCGTCACGCCCAACGTTCCGTTCTTGGCGTCGCGCACCCACGCTCCGGAGTAGGCCTCTGTGGTCGCCGGATTCCCGTTGTTATCCGTGCATCCATAGAGCCTACCTACTTTCTGATAGACCACCCATGAGGCGAACTCAGCACAATCCCATGGCCCGTGCCAATTGGGGTTGTCCTTGGGCACGAGCACATTGACGTACTTCTCGGCGAGCCGCGTTTCCGCAAGTTTCAGAAGGTCTCTTCCTGATGGCATTCGATCCTCCTATCCGTGATTGTTGACGTCATGAGGTTTCGGGACCAGGTGTTGCATCGTGACTGCGGTCGCGACGCTGTGGCGACGACCCGGCTCGCGCGGCTCATCCCTAGATCGAAGGCAGCGTCGTCGCGGCCACGGAAGAGCCGATGGCCGAAAGATCATGGACCGCACTCCGGACTCGAGCCTCAGCATGCCCCGCCAACTCGGCATCGCCCTCGGAAGGCGGCTCGTGCCATCCCTCCACGAGGGCCTGGAGCGGCCCATGCAGACGGTCGACGACGGAGTCCAGCGCGGCGTCGAGCCGCTCCCCAAATGCGAGCGCGGCGAGCCCCGCGTCGATCGCGGAGAGCACCTTGTCGAGTAGGTCAAGTCGCGCCTTGTCCTGATCGGTATACCCACGCCCCGCGATCTGGATACGACCTCGCTCCTGGTTGGCGCGCTCTCCCAGCGCTTGGAGTCTTTCCTTGGCCTGCTCTCGTTTCGACTTTTCGCTCATTGGACACACCTCGTTGCGCGGCGGTGCGCAAGCTCCGCGGGCCACGCGACGGTCACATGCCCGGCTCGCGTGGTCGCTTCCCATCGATTGGGACGTCATTACCCTGGGCCACCAAGCTTTCACAGTTGGGGAAAACCCTCGGTGAACCCGCCGTCCCCTCTTGTGCCCGTACGACCTGCAGAACGAGCGGGTGATCCACTGGTCGGACAACCGGGCGCTCGTCACCGGCCCGCTGCGGGCGCCTAGCGGCGAGTTGTTCTACGACGTCTCGACCTGCACCCGCGTCCTCTACAACGCCTACCGCCTCGTGCTACAGGGGCCGTCACCGCCGCACGCCTCGCGTCCTCCGTCGTGCTCACCGCAGAATCCTCGATAACGCACACGTCGGGATGATCTGGTAGTTCGGGCGAAATATGCCAGGCGTACGCCTCTCGATCATATGCTCGTAGATGGACGGAACGTCGCCGCTGGCGCTGAGATGCAGTTCGACCTCTGTATCATCGGGGCCGGGCCGGCCGGCTTGGCGATCGCGCACCGCCTGGCGAACTCCGGCATGTCCATCGGGCTGGTGGAGAGCGGCGGGTTGCGACCGCACCGGCGCACGCAGCAGTTGTACGCCGGGAGGAATATCGGCCGCAGCTATTGGAACCTCGACGTGCCCCGGGTGCGGTCCTTTGGAGGAACGGGCGCTCGATGGGGTGGCTGGTGCCGGCCGCTCGATGAGGGCGACTTCGAGCGACGGACCTGGGTGGCGGACAGCGGGTGGCCGTTCTCGCGCAGCGAGTTGGAGCCGTATTTCGCGCCCGCGCACCAGTTCTGCGAGCTCGGACCGCCGGACTACAATGTGCAGCAATGGCAGACACCGGCAGAGGCCCCGTTGCCTCTTCCTGCGGATGAGTTTCCGGCCGCAGTCTTCCAGTTCAGCAGCCCCCCGACGCAGTTCGGCAGGCGATACCGGCAAGAGCTCCTCGAATCCGCCAAGATCACCACGCTCCTGCGCAGCAATGTGCTGGAGATCATACCGACCGAATCGGTCCGTGCCGTCGGCCACCTGCGCGTCGCGTCGCTGCGCCGCAACGAGTTCAAGATTTCCGCCCGCGCCTTCGTGCTGGCCACCGGGGGCATCGAGAATCCCCGCCTGCTTCTGGCTTCGAATTCGCGCCTGCGCGCCGGACTCGGCAACGACCACGACCTCGTCGGTCGCTATTTTCTCGAACACCCGCACATCGCATTCGGCCATTTCCTTTCCGCCGACCCGTCGTTCACCGGCAGGTTCTACGTCAAGCATCACCACGGGCCGGTTGAGCTGAAGGGGGTCCACGTTGCGAGCGAACGGCTGCGGCGCGAGCAGTGTCTGCTCGGTATCTCCCTCTCGCTGGATCCGCCGGGGTACGTTGACGGCATGCTGACCGAGCTGATCGCCGGCGGAATCCTTGACGCCTGGCCGCGCCCGATCGTCCGCAACCTGATTCGCCTCCAGCGCCTGCTCCAGGAGCGCCACCCCCGCGCCTTCGAGAGGCTCCTGCGAGTGGAGCCGCTGCTCCGCCGGCTGCCGCTCAAGGATCGGCAGTACGACTTCAGCCGACTCGTCCACCAATTCCTCCGGCAGATCGAAACGGGGAGCAGTCGAGTGCCGCTGCCGTCAGCGTTAGCGTTGCCGCTCTATCGGATCTACTGCCGCAGCGAGCAAACACCCAATCCCTCCAGTCGGGTGCTGCTCGATGACGCGCGCGACGCCATGGGTGTCCCGCGCGCAAAGCTGGATTGGCGGCTGACCGCGCAAGACACCGACAGCATCGAGCAGGCCTGCCGGCTGTTCGCGCGTTCGGTCGGTCGGTCCGGGATCGGCCGGGTCTGGGTGCCGCCGGCGGGCAATACTGAATGGAAGGATCGCATCGTCGGCGGAGCCCACCACATGGGGACCACCAGGATGTCCGCCAGTCCAAGCACCGGCGTCGTCGACGCGGATTGCCGGGTGCATGGTCTCGACAACCTGTACATTGCCGGCAGCTCGGTTTTTCCCACCGGCGGATACGCCAATCCAACCCTCACCCTGCTCGCTCTGGCGTTCCGCCTCGCCGACCATCTGAGAGCCGTCCTGCGATGACCGCCACGGGCCCCTCGCTGGTGGATCACTGGCTGGCCGCGCTGCCGGGATCCGCCGGGTCTCGCGCCGTCGGAGAGAGCTACCTGCTCGCGTTCCCGCAGGAACGCGACGTGGAGATCCTGCGTCGGTTGCTGTCGGCCGACGTGGCTGTCGCCGATTGCGCTGATCCGACCGGCGAGCTCACGAGTCGGATTCGGGCCGAATTCGCGGCGGGTGAAGTCGTGCAGGTGGGCGGTTGGATCCTGTCGCGCAGCGAAGCGCGGCTGGCTGCGTTGCGATCGTTGGCAGGCTGATGGAGATGTGTAGTGTGACGACCCTGCAGATCGGGATGGGATGGTTTCCCGAGCACGCGGGCGGTGTCGATCGGTACTTCTGCGAGCTGGTGCGACATCTCCCAGGGGTCGGAGTGGACGTGCGCGGCCTGGTCAGCGGCTCGCTGCGCGCCGCGCGAGACACATCTGGCGTGGTCACTTCCTTCGGCCACCCGGCCGACTCAACCATCCGGAATTGGATCGGCGTGCGGCGAGAGGTGCGCGCCCAACTGCAACGGGCTCCCGAGATGGTGCCGGTGGCGCACTTCGCACCCTGCGCCTTCCCGCTGCTCGGCAGCCTGCGAGAGCGGCCGTGGATCGTTCATTTTCACGGCCCCTGGGCAGAGGAATCCATGGTGGAGGGAAGCGGACGCGGGAGCGCGTGGGCGCGGGCGTTGATCGAGCGCACGGTGTACGGCCGGGCGACGCGGTGCATCGCCCTCTCGCACGCGTTTGCTAGCGTGCTGGAGCAGTCGTACGGGGTGGCGCCGGATCGCATACGCGTCATCCCCGGCGGTGTGGACGTGGATCGATTCGCTGCCGCCGGTACCCGCCAAGACGCGCGCCGCATGCTCGGGTGGCCGCTCGACCGCCCGATCGTGCTGGCCGTGCGAAGGTTGGTGCGCCGCATGGGACTCGACCGGCTTATTTCGGCCGTGCACAGCGTGCGCAAGTCGGTGCCCGATGCGCTCATTCTGATTGCGGGATGGGGTGGACTGGCAAGGGAGCTCGAGGCTCGAATTGCCTCGGCGGGTGTGCAGGAACACGTCCGGCTGCTGGGTTACGTGGAGGAGGAGCGGCTCCCGTTGATGTACCAAGCGGCCGACCTGAGCATCGTTCCCACCGTGGCGCTGGAAGGCTTTGGCCTGGTCGTCGTCGAATCACTCGCGGCAGGCACGCCAGTGCTCGTCACGCCCATCGGCGGGCTGCCCGACGTGGTGCGCGGGCTCGCCGCGGAGCTCGTGCTGTCGGACGCGAGCGTCGGTGCGATAGCCGACGGCCTCATCGCCGCGCTGACCGGTCGCACGCGACTGCCCAGCTCGGCCGCCTGCAGTCAATTCGCCCGCGCGCACTACGCCTGGCCCAAGATCGCCGCCCAGGTCGGCCATGTGTATCAAGACGTCCTTCGGTCCTGAAAGAATCGGTTCCCCTGCGCGCACACATGCACCGCCTTCTCCGGTCCCCCTCCTTTCCAAGGAGGGGCTAGGGGAGGTCCTGCCCGGCCCTGAACTCTCTCGGAGGAGCCTGGAGAGATCCTCAACGCGGCGCTGGCTCGAGACTCTCATGCGCCAGCAGGGCAATATCGCATGCGCGCCAGAGCCGCGACTGCGCCGCCACCAGGCGTCGTGCCGACCTGAGGAAGGGGGCAGCCGGCCTGGTCCGCAACGTCGACCCGATCAACGGATGCACGGCGGCGGCAAAGTGGCAGGGTTCCTTGGTGTAGCCGGCGTAGCGCTTGAAACGGTCGATCCGGCCGGCGGGTGGGGTCGACTCGAGACCGGTGGTGACGCAATCGACATCATCGCGGGCCAACATGGCGCGCGTGAACTCGTAGTACAGTAAATTGTTCGGGCGCAGCGGGCGCAGGTCGGCCCGCGACATCATGTGCAGCCCGTAGCAGGTTCCCTCCTCGACCACGCCGCCGATCCACGACGCCAGCTCGGCGCCGGCAAAGCAGCCGAATACCACCATTCCCGGAGTTGCCTTGCCCGCCTCGCAGTATCGCCTCCACAGCGCCGGCTCGAGGAGATGCGGATCGACCCACCGGCGGTTGCGCACGTCGAGATTGACGGGCATGCCGAATCGGAAGAGCTCGTCGAACGACAGTTCCCGCGCCACGCACGTCGCCCGGCCGCGGCGCACACTCTGCTCGAAAGTTCTGTGCAGGGAGCGCTCGTCATAGACGCCGCGGGCACAGTAGCGGTGGCTGGCCAACCCGCGGCCGCGGCGGTTGGCAAACTCCACTCCGAGCAGGCGCCGCGAGACCAGCAGCTCCCGCAGCTCATCCTCCGTCGGATCGATGCAGCGCGAATCAGGCAGGCTGCGATAGATCCACGAGCTGGCATTGTACCAACTGGCGCCGGCGGTGCGCGCGACGATGTAACCCGCCGCCTCGTAGAACGCTGCACATCGCCCGCGGCTCATCGGTGTCTTTCAATCGGCAAGGGGGCCCTGCATCCCCCTGCCACGCCGAACGCCCGATGGTTACCCGCGCGCGTCCTTCCGCGCATCGGGCGGAGCCCCTTCTGCAGCCTTTGGAGCGCTGATCGGTTTGCCTTCGAGGTAGAGCGTGTCGTAGCTGAGATCGAGTCCATGGGGCCACTCGACCGAGCCCGCGACGACGCGGGGTGCCTGAAAAACGGCGTGATCGCGCAGGCGTACGAAAACCCCGCGGTTCAGATACGGCTTGACGTCGAATCGCCGACACTCGCCATTGTCAAAGGAAACCTCGAGCTCGTAGTCGTCCAAGGCTCGGATGGATTTGACGTGTGGATTCATCGGTCCTCCATGGACAAGATCGGCATGACCGCCTCGCTTCGTGATTGCGAACAGAGCGCTCTCTGCCGCCCTCGCCGACCCGCCGGCGCTTCCCGTAGACCGGTGGCTTCGCGGCCCGCGTCGGCCGCAGCGGCTTGTTGAACCAAGCTGGCGCGCGGCAACTGTGAGTGGTGCTGTTCGCATGTTTCGGTCTCGATGCTTCGCGAGTTTGCTTGCGCGCTGAGGGGGACGTCAAGCCGGCGAAGGCCGCGCGATCGGTGATGTGCTGTTCCCCTCGCGCCAGCCAAAGCCGAGCTTCGTCGAGACGGTCCGCCGCCGCGGCTATCGACGGATGGGCACGGCGCCGTTCGACCCGCCGTCGATGCCGCCGCCGCGCCGGAGCCGACCGCCAGTTTCACGACTCCCTCCATGGGGCCGACGCGGGAAGCTAAAAAGCTAAGAGCGTCCCCTCTGACCTACTCCAATGCCTGAAAGGTAGCCGGACTACGATATATGTGGTGGCATACAGAGTTGCGAGCGAAAAGTACCTACGTTCCGGTGGCCGTCAGTGGGTGCTGCGGCTCGCCACGTCGATCCGGCAGGAAGATCCGCATCACTAGATCACCGTCGGCGCGTTCGATCCGGCCGTGATAGCGCAGGCGGTCGATCTCTACTCCGTGCACCTCTATCCGAGGCCGGTCCCTGCGCGCCGGCCGTTCGTCGCGGCCAACCGCGCCGCGTGCTGTCAGCAGGTCGCGGCGTTGCCGGGGAACGGAGCGCCGCCCCTTCACTGCTCCGAGAGACGAGGTGGGGCGATGAATATCCCATCCACGAGGTGATATCGCAACTGAACATTCCGCGGCGTGGGAGGCAGCGCGATGTACGACTGTGCCGTGGTACTGCTGATACGGGCGTGACGAAAGAACTCCTCGTACCGCGAGAGGCTACGGCAAAGGAGGAGCGCGTAGAACGGGCGATGATGAAGGACCTCTCCAGCTTCTAGAACATCAACTCCATCAAGGCGTTTTCCATTGGGACTCCCGTAGTTCACGAAGTAGCCAAGTAAGTCCCGGTTCGGGTCGCGGTCAAACCACGTCAAAATCACATGGCAGTCGTCCACGCCGGCCTTAGAAGCCGGCTTCCTCGCATTGGATGTCCCCCACCGCTCGAGGATGCCCTCGTAATCCGGATTTACCCAAAACCGACCGTTCAGCGTCTGCCTGATGTCGATGGATCCGACCTTGTATCTCTCATCGCTCTGGATCGTCTCGAAAAAATGACGCAGTGAGACGTCATCAACGCATGAGACGCGAAACATGAAATCGAAGTCACCATAAACCTTGGCCGCCACGCACAGGGTGAGCTCTGCATCCAGGTGGTATCGTCCGCCTTTCTCGAGAGCACGCACCAAATGGGAGATGTCCTGGGGCACGTCATCGTCGCTTTGCCCTGGATCCAACGAGATTCCCACCATGACGACGGCATGAAAGTTCTGCCGGAGCTTGATTCGAAAGCGCCGCGAAAGGCGCGGGGACTCGTGTTGCCTCCTTCGCTGGGTGGCGCCGATCGCCGCATTGGGATCCTCGAATGAGAGAAGAAAAAGATCCTGCGGTTGGGGAATGCCTTTGAGGCGAGTGACGGCACGCGCGTCCGTGAGCCACACGTAGACTGGCTTCTGTTTCCCGATCTGAAGCCGGAAGCGATAGTCGAGAATACTCCTTCGATATTCGTGGCCCGGCAAGTCTCGAAGTCGGGAAGCTGCGATGAGGAACTCGTCTGCCGTCAGGCTTTTCACTGAGGCCGCAAACGGATGCTCCAGGGTGGCGTGCCTAAGCAGTTGATCGATCACACTTCGAGAGGCGAGAGTCTGCATACGAAACGACATGCTCGACAGGCGGAATGCCAGGTCGAGATCTCTCCCCAGATGCAGGGGGGTGGTGAATGTCGATGGTTCGAGAGAGTACCGGTAGGCGTCATCGATCCGGTGGATGGTCAATTTAGTTCTGAGCCGAAACGGTTCAGGGGGGCCGCTGCGGTTCCCGGCGTAGGTGACCATTGAGCGTAGATCGAGCGCAGGCAATCTCCGAAAGGAATCGATGATTGATGCAGCGGCGCGGAGGCACTGAAATAACGCGTAGTCGTCTCCCTTATCGAGACCAAATTTGATGTGGACGCCGTCACCTTGAACCTCAGACACTGTAGTGTACTTAAACTTGCCGCAGATCTCCACAATTTGACGATTGTGTCTGATGACGAGGTCATAGGAATCGTCGGGGTAGAAGCGGTATTTGCTGTCGGTCGATGCCTCCATGTCCGCAATCAGGAGATAGCCGGCATCGCGATCGTTCGGGCTGGGGTGCATGTATGTGAGACGCTAGAAGATCGCGCGGAACCGTGTCAACAGGTTATGTGGAGGTAACGTCAAATGTAGACCTGAGCAGAAGGCGTCTTTCCTTCCTTCGTCCACCCCTTCCTACCGAACTCCGTCGGGAAACTACCTTGCTACCCTCTCGCCGGGTCTACCATCGGGAAATGACAGGGGTGGAGAGCTCGGCGGCGGGCCGGTCACACCGTGCGGGTATGGCCGGCGCTCGTCGGAGTGGGGTACGCTCGGGCTGCGGTGGGGGTGTGGCTCGTAGTCGAGTTCGGGGGCGAGGGACGTTGGGCCGAGTCGGCCGATGTCGCTTCGATTCTCCGGCTCGTTCGCCGAGCCTCCTCGAATCGGAGCATCGGAGCATACGTCGCGACTGGATCGCTTCCGGGTCGCTGAAGGTCGAGTTGACGAAATGCGGAAGCTGCGGTTGCTGCCGGAATCATCCCTCATCACGCCGCACCTGATGTCTGCGGCGGCAAAGCTTCAGCTAGCGCTGAGCCGTATTGACCCTGGTCGGACCAGTGCAACCCGTTGAAATCAATCGCGCTAGGATCAATTCGGAGCGCGTTTGTGAAGGTTAGGCGGCCCATTTCGACCGCGAAATAGTGCCGTATGTCCCGTTGGCGTCTCGCGGCACCGACGCCCCGTCCCCTTTTGCGCCGGTAGGGCGCATGCCCGCCGGACTCCGTTGGACCTCTTTCACGAAGGATCGTCATCCGGCCGTGACTGCCTCGCGCTACTTCGGTTCCCGCGCACGGTGACCGCTCGCGAACGCAGTCTCGATCCGCTCTGCATGCGGGTTCTCCAGGCGATCCGCCGGTGCGGCCAGAAGGCCGCTCAACGCCGCGCCATCGAGAATCTCCCGCGTGTGCGTTGGAGGGCGTGGTGCTGGTCGCGTCGGGTTAAGCTGCGACCTCGACGGTTGCGTAGAAGTTGACCTGCTTCGGCGTGCGACGCGGTCTCACTGAGCGCTGCCGCGGCGGGGGAACTTTGATTCCGTCCTCCCGCAGTCCGCGTAGATGCAGCTCGATGGCGCTCTCGATCCGCCGTAAGGCAACGTCGAGGGTCTTCCCCATTGCTACGCAGCCTGGAAGATCGGGAACCGAAGCGCCCCAGTCGCTATCGACGTCCCTGTCGATTCGCACCAGATATTGTCGCGTCATGATTTCTTCCCTCGTCCCAGCCCGGCTTGTCGCTTGATCGATGCCAGCGTTCCCGTCGGCATGTCGTCTCACGGATGCCCGTGGTGAGCCGCCCGGGCTTTGTCGCGTGTTTGTACTGACGATGGCTGGCCTCAGTGACAACCTAGTTCAAACCGGATCTTCGCGTGCAACGCCGTACTGCGCTTCGTAGGCCGCGTAGCGGCGCCGTTCGGTGGTGGGGTCGAGGCCGGCGGCGGCGAGGGTGTAGCGGTGGGCGCCGTGTTTGGTTTGGGGGTGGTCGGCGAGGAAGCGGCGCATGCGGGATTCGGCTTCGGCGTTGAAGGGCATGTCGAAGTGGGCGTAGAGGCGGGCGATGGTTTCGATTTCGTGGCCGAGGAAGTCGCGGAACTGCAGGTCGAAGACGCGCGACGCGTCGAGGCCGGATTCGGCGCGCACGCGCATCGCGGTTTCCAGTCCGGCGGCGAGGCGGACGGTCCAGTCTGCGCCGATGGTGTGTGGGTCGATGGCGTCGGAGGCCAGGCTGCGCAGCTGGGTGATCAGGCTGGTGAGCGAGGCGATGACTTTGAGCGGGTCGCGGTGCGTCTGCACGATGCGGGCGTCTGGGTAGATGGCGAGCAGGGCGTCGAGTGCCCACAGGTGGCCAGGCGATTTCAGCACCCAGCGCTCGGCCGGGCACTTCCATTGAAGGTATTGCAGCTGGCGGCGGTGCGAGGCGTAGACCCAGCGCAGGTCGGCGCGTTCGAGCCAGGCCTGATAGCTCGGCACGTTGTGCGTGGTGTGGAAGATCATGGTGGCGAAGTCGTGCGCCGTGAGCGCGACGCACTCCTGCGGCAGCAGCGCGCCCATCGGATGCATGGCCTTGAAGTCGGGCATGATGCGGTCGACGCCGGCGAGGTGCTTCTCCACCGCGGCGATGCGCGGGTCGGTGTCCCAGGTGGCGCGCGTCGGTGGCGGCCAGGGCTGATGCACTTCCCAGGTCATCGGCACGCGGTTGGCCGGATCCTGCGCCAGCAGCTCGTGCAGGATCGAGGTGCCGGTGCGCGGCAGTCCGAGGATGAACAGCGGCCGCTCGATGGGGCGGGCCGTGATCTCCGGGTTGCGGCGCAGCGCGTCGGTGAGGCGCAGGCGGTTGTCGAGCAGGCGCAGCAGATCGGTGCGGGCGATCATGCGCCCGAGCACGGTGAGCTGCGCTTCGCGTTCGTAGGCGTCGACGATCAGCTCGAGCGGCGCGCGAAAGGCGGGGTCGCCGAAGTCGGACAGGCCCGAGGTGCGCGCGGCGCGTTCGCACAGTGCCGCGGCGTCGAGCTTGAACAACGGCAGGCCGGTCGCGCGCACGGCGCCGCCGATGCGGTTCATCACGCGCACGCCGAGGGGCTTGATGGCGACCTCGTTGCCGGGCATCGGGCGTCTTTAGGTTAGTCGGACGTATTTCGCCACAGGAACGCTGGTAGGGACGGGGATGCAGCACTGGGTTCGTCTGCGAGCGATAAACAGGGCGGTGGACGCGGAGCGTTTGATCACCCCCATCTCCATCTTCCCCCGTCGAGGGGGAAGAGGCAGTGGAGGCGGAGCGTTTGATCACCCCCATCTCAATCTTCCCCCGTCGAGGGGGAAGAGGCCCGGATTCGGAAGCCCTACCGTCAGTGAGACGCGGGGTTCGACAGCGACCCCGCGGATCTGGCATTCACATGGCAGCGATATTTCAAACGCGCCGCCGGCATCGGCGACGTCTCACACCGCGCATGGCACCTCCAGTGTATCGAGCCCTGATCGTCGATGACGACGAGGACGCACGCGCGTTGTTGCGCCGCGCGCTGAGTAAGGGGGCGCTGGCGTTCGAGATCACCGCGGCGTGCGACGGGGCCGAGGCGTTGGCGCTGGTGGCGACGGTGCATCCCGACGTCGTCATTACTGATGTGATGATGCCCAAGCTCGACGGCTTCACGCTGTGCGCCAGGCTGCGCGCCGATCCCGCCACCGCCTCGCTGCCGATCGTCATCGTGACGGCGCTCGAGGAGGACGAGAACCGCGCTCGCGGTCTCGGGGCTGGGGCGGATGCGTATTTCACCAAGCCGTTCAATTGGCAGGAGTTGGCGGCCTGTCTGAAAAGTCTGCTCGGCGCGGGTCCTAGTTGAAGTGGGCGCGGGAAGAAAGCTCACCACGAAGAGCACGAAGGTCACGAAGTAAAAGCCTTTGAATGGATTTTCTCCTTCGTGCCCTTCGTGGTGAGTGTACTTTAGTTGGTTTAGGCCCAGTGGTTCGCGGCCGCGCGGTGGTGTAAATGACCCGCGTGGAACTGGCGGGAAGCACGGTGATGGTCACCGGTGGGTGCGGGTTCATCGGCTCGCATCTGGTGCGCCGGCTGCTCGAGCGCGGCGTGCGGCGCATCGTGGTCATCGATAGTCTGCGCTACGGCGACCGGGCGAACCTCGGCACCCTGTCGCAGGCGGTCGAAGTGGTGCCGTTCACGCTCGGTACCGACTCCGCGGCGGATCTCGCCACGCCCATGCGCGAGGTGCGCTACCTGTTCCACCTGGCGGCGGAGAAGCACAACCAGTCGAAGGACAGTCCGGTGCAGGTGCTGCGCAGCAACATCGAGGGCACGCACACGCTGTTCGACACCGCGGTCGCGGCGGGGGTCGAGAAGATCGTCTTCACCTCGTCGCTCTACGCCTACGGTCGGCTGCGCGGCGCACCGTTCGTCGAGGACGAGCTGCCGCAGCCGCGCACGGTGTACGGCATCTCCAAGCTCGCCGGCGAGCATCTGCTCGGCCACTTCAACACGGCGCACGGCGTCGACTACAACGTCATCCGGTTTCTGTTCGTCTACGGTCCGCGCCAGTTCGCCGGCATGGGTTACAAGTCGGTCATCGTGAAGAACTTCGAACGCCTGCTGCGCGGCGAGCCGCCGGTGATCTACGGCGACGGCGAGCAGACGCTCGACTACGTCTTCGTCGACGACGCGGTGGAGGCGACCATCGCCGCTCTCGAGCGCGAGGTGAGCGGTGAGGTCTTCAACATCGGCAGCGGTATGGCGACCAGCGTCAACCACCTCGTCGCCACCATGCAGAAGGTCGCCGGCAGCGCGCGGGCGCCGGTGTACGAGGCGGCCGACTGGACGGCGGGCAGCTTCCGGGTCGGCAACGTCGACAAGGCGGGCCTCCTGCTCGGTTGGCAGCCGCGCGTCGGGCTGGCCGAGGGCCTCGGGCGCACGTACGCGTGGATGGCGGGGGCCTCGAGATCCCAGGCCTAGCCCGCGTTTGGCTTCA
>CAYVUV010000065.1:0-10536 GCA_964455095.1 uncultured Binatia bacterium (SeqCode) | reverse complement strand
TTAACCATGGTTTACCGGGAGTTTGGCGGGCCCCCCCGGAATTTTATCACCCGGGGGGGGCGGGGGGGCCCCCCCCCCTTCCCCCCCCACCCACCCCCCCCCCCGTTCTCGCCTCGCACGCGCTTCTCCCCGCCCGCTGTTGTCCCTGCTGTTGTATGGCGGCCTGACCGCCACGCCAGCGACGTCTCCCCTCTTTGACACCACATAGAGATCGACTTCGCGCTGGCGTGGGCCGGCGCGCGCGTCCCCCTGCGCTCCGGCCCCGCCAGATGGGGTTCCAACTGCGAAAAAATCGCGCGGCTCGCCAACGCCGCAACTGGAAGGAGTACACGACCATGATCAAAACCATCAACCAGACCCTGATCCGCCGCGGCCTCGTCGCCGTGGCCGTCCTCGCCACCCTCGCGCTCGACGGCAGCTACGGCCCGGCCGCGCCAGTCGCCGCCGAGGGCGATACACTCGAACTGCTCAACGTCTCCTACGACCCGACCCGCGAGCTCTACAAAGCCATCAACGAAGCCTTCATCCCGGTGTACGAGCAGAAGAGCGGCGACAAGCTGGTCATCAAGCAGTCGCACGGTGGCTCGGGCTCGCAGGCGCGCGCCGTGATCGATGGCCTGGAAGCCGATGTCGTCACCCTGGCGATGTGGCCCGACACCGACGCGATTCGCAAGGTCGGTCTGATCAATTCTGGCTGGACCGACGACCTGCCAAACCGCTCACTGCCCTACACGAGCACGATCGTCTTCGTCGTCCGCAAGGGCAATCCCAAGGGCATCAAGGACTGGACGGACATCGTAAAACCCGGCATCGAGATCGTCACCCCCAATCCGAAGACCTCGGGCAACGGCAAGCTCAGCTTCCTCGGTGCATGGGGCTCCGTCGTCCTGCGCGGCGGCACGGAGGCCGAGGCGACGGAGCTCGTCACCAAGCTCTACCGGCAAGCGCCAGTGCTCGATCAGGGTGCGCGCGGTTCGACGACAACCTTCGCACAAAAGGAGATCGGCGACGTGCACCTGACCTGGGAGAACGAAGCACACCTGGAGCTGGCGGAATATCCGGGTCAGTTCGAGATCGTCTACCCGCCGATCAGCTTCCTGGCCGAGCCGCACGTTGCCGTCGTCGACGTCAACGTCGGACGCAAGGGCACGAAGGACGCCGCCGAGGCCTACCTCAACTTCCTGTACTCGGATCAAGGACAGGAAATCATCGCCAAGAATTACTACCGGCCGAGCAACCCGGCGGTATTACAGCGCCATGCCGCGACCTTCCCGGCGCTCAATCTGTTCCCCATCACGGCCATCGCCAAGAATTGGGATGAGGCAAACGCCAAGTTCTTTGCCGACGGCAAGATCTTCGACACCATCTACACGGCCGCACAGGCCGGAAAGTAAGCGCGCCATGGCTCACACCATCACGTACGCCCACATCGAGCTGGTGTCGGAGAACGCCGCCCGCCCCGATCGCCCGCCGCGCATGCCGCTGCTCGGCTTGCTCTCCGGCGCGGTGTTCGCCCTGGCGCTGTGGACCGCCATCGGTTGGATCATCGTCGCGCTGGCGGCTTGAGGCCGGGCGAGGAGGACCCACACCATGATGACCGACGTCAACCGGCGCGTGTTGCCCGGCTTCTCTCTCAGCCTGGGCTACGCCGTCTTCTACATGAGCCTTCTGGTCTTGATCCCGCTGACCGCCTGCCTGCTCAAGGCCGCCTCGCTCAGCCCGAGCGAGTTCGTCGCCGCAGTCTGGACACCGCGCGCCCGCGCCGCGTACGGGTTGACGATCTGGACTTCGTTCGTTGCGGCGGCGGTCAACATTCCCCTCGGCGTGCTCATCGCATGGGTGCTCGTGCGCTATGACTTCCACGGCAAGCGGCTGTTCGACTCGCTCGTCGACCTGCCGTTTGCCCTGCCGACGGCCGTGGCCGGGCTCGTCTACTCCAGTCTGTACGTCAAGAACGGTTGGCTCGGTCAGTTTCTGGTCCCCATGGGCATCCAGGGCTCCTACTCTCGGCTGGCCATCGTCCTGGTCTTGACCTTCATCGGTCTGCCGTTCGTCGTGCGCACCGTGCAGCCGATCCTGGCGGACCTCGAGGCCGACGTCGAGGAAGCTGCGGCGTGCCTCGGCGCCTCGCGTTTCCAAACCTTCGCGCGCGTCATCATTCCCACCCTGTTGCCGGCGACGATCACCGGCTTCGCCCTCGCCTTCGCGCGCGGGCTGGGCGAGTACGGGTCGGTGGTGTTCGTCTCGGGCAACATGCCGTTCAAGACCGAGATCGCCCCGGTGCTGATCGTCGCCTCGCTCGAATCGTTCAAGTACGCCGACGCGGCGGCGATCGCCGTCGTGTTGCTGGTCATCTCCTTCACGATGCTCGTGCTGATCAACCTGCTCGAGCGATGGAGCAAACGCTATGGCTACTAACACCATCGGTGCGCCGCGGCGCACCGCGCAAGACGATCCGATCCTTGTCCGCTGGGGCCTGATCGCCGCCGCGCTGGCGACGCTCGCCTGGCTGGTCATCATCCCGATGGTCAATGTCTTCTATGAGGCGCTGCGCCGCGGGCCAGCGGCATATTGGAACAACCTGTTCGGCGATCCCGACACCGTCAGCGCGATCCTGCTGACGCTGCGAGTCGCGCCGGTCGCCGTCGCGCTCAACCTCGTCTTCGGACTGGCCGCGGCATGGGCGATCGCCCGCTTCCGCTTTCGCGGCCGCACGTTGCTGACCGCTTTGATCGACCTGCCGTTCGCCGTCTCGCCGGTAGTGGCGGGGCTCATCTTCGTGCTCATCTTCGGGCTGCAGGGCTGGTTTGGCCCGTGGCTGCGCGAGCACGACATCAAGATCATCTTCGCCACGCCGGGCCTGATCCTGGCCACGGCGTTCGTGACGTTCCCGTTCGTCGCCCGCGAGCTGATCCCGTTGATGGAGGCGATCGGATCGGATGAAGAGACCGCGGCGGTCAGCCTCGGCGCGCGCGCCTGGCACATGTTCCGCCGGATCACGCTGCCGAACGTCAAGTGGGGCATTCTCTATGGCCTCATCCTGTGCAACGCGCGCGCGATGGGCGAGTTCGGCGCCGTCTATGTCGTCTCCGGCCACATCACGGGCCAGACCGACACCATGCCGCTGCGGGTCGAGAAGCTCTTCCAGGAGTACAACAACCCGGCCTCATTCGCCCTCGCCTCGCTGCTCTCGTCGTTGGCGCTGGTCACGCTGATCGTCAAGACGGCACTGGAGTGGAAGACCCGCCGCGAGTTGGACAGCCGGCTGCGGGAAGCCGCGTCCGACGGCGACGCGCCACCGGCGACGGCAACCCCCAACACCTTCCTTCGCGCAGGACCGACGCCGGGCGGCGGCGCGGGCCGACCCGACGATGACGGCAGCGGCGTCGGCATCTCGGTGCGCAACATCACCAAGCGTTTCGGCGACTTCGTCGCGCTCGACAACGTCACGCTCGAAGTGCCGCACGGCTCGCTGGTCGCCCTGCTCGGTCCGTCGGGCTCGGGCAAAACGACACTGCTGCGCATCATCGCCGGCCTCGAAGTCGCCGACTCCGGCGCGATCCACTACCAGGACGAGGACGCGACGCACCGCTCGGCGCGCGATCGCAACGTCGGATTCGTCTTCCAGCACTACGCGCTGTTCCGCCACATGAGCGTCTTCGAGAACGTCGCCTTCGGGCTGCGCGTGCGCCGCTGGCCGAACGCCCGCGTGTCGGAGCGCGTGCACGAGCTGCTGCGCCTGGTGCAGCTCGACGGGCTCGGCAATCAGGCGCCGTCGCAGCTCTCCGGCGGGCAGCGCCAGCGCGTCGCGCTGGCGCGCGCGCTGGCCGCGGAGCCGCGGGTGCTGTTGCTCGACGAGCCCTTCGGCGCCCTCGACGCCAAGGTGCGCCAGGAGCTGCGCCAGTGGCTGCGCCGTCTGCACGACGAGATCCACGTCACCAGCGTCTTCGTCACGCACGATCAGGAGGAGGCCTTCGAGGTCTCCGATCGCGTCGTGGTGATGAACCGCGGGCGTATCGAACAGTCCGGCACACCGCAGGAGGTCTTCGAACACCCGGCCAATGCCTTCGTCATGGACTTCCTCGGCAACGTCAACGTCTTTCACGGCCGCGTCGAACGCGGCCGCGCCGTGCTGGGCGCCTTCAACCTCGCCTACCCCGACTACCCGCACCAGGAAGCGCGGCCGGCGACGATGTTCGTGCGGCCGCACGAGTTGGAGATCGACCGACTGGCCCCCGACGCGTCGAGCTTGCGGGCGGATATCGTGCGCATCAATCCGGCCGGGCCCGTCGTCAAGGTGGAGCTGGTGGCGACCGATTTCGGCGCCACGCTGAGCGTCGAGCTGGGCCAGGAGCGCTTCGCGCATCTGCAGCTGCGCGCCGGCGAGCAGGTGTTCGTCTTCCCGAAGCACGTGCGCGTATTCGTCCAGGATTTTTCCATCTGAGATCACGGAGGAGCCATGTCCGAAGCGGCAAACGATACGTCCCGGCGCGACGACAGCTACACGGCCCACGCCCTCGCCAAGGTCCGCGACGCATTGACCGGCCTGCGCTACGGCCAGGTGACGGTGATCGTTCAGGACGGGGTCGTCGTGCAGGTCGAGCGCACCGAACGGCTGCGCCTGCAGCAGAAGCGGTAAACGGAGACGCTGATCATGTGCGCCACCTGAGGGGACAAACCCCACACACACCATCGCCAGCGCCGACCCGACAACGGGAGGCCCGATCCAGCAACCGATACGGCTGACCGGACAGACCGGAGGCACGTCATGAACCAGTCAAGGAGCGTCTCATGCGTACCTCATCTGTTCGAACCACCGCGATCGCACTGCTGATCGCCCTCGCCAGCGCCGGCGGCGCCCGCGCCGCCGATCCGCCGCCCCCCGGCATCACGCAGGAGGAGTACGAGCGCCGCATCAAGAAGCTCGAGGACTCACTCAAGGACCTGAAGCGCGACACGGCCGTGCTGCAGTCCGACAAGGACACCCGCGACAAGGCCCGGCCGATCGCGGGTTGGCAGGACGGCTTCTTCATCCAGTCGACGGACGGCAACTACAAGCTCAAGATCGGCGGCTACACCCACTTCGACAGCCGCTTCTTCGTCGACGACAACGACCGCAACAACCCCTCGCAGTTCGTCTTCCGGCGCGTGCGCCCGGACCTCAGCGGCACGGTCGCCAAGTACTGGGACTTTCGCATCCTGCCCGACTTCGCCGGCAGCTCGCTGGTCCTGCAGGACGCCTACGTCGATGCCAAGTACTTTCCCGAGATCAAGGTCCGCTTCGGCAAGACCAAAGGACCCGTCGGCATCGAGCGCCTGCAGTCGGCGACCGCGCTGGCGTTCGTCGAACGTGGCCTGCCCACCAACCTGGTGCCCAACCGCGACCTCGGCATCATGTTCTTCTCCGATGTCTTCGGCGCCGGGGCGTTCAGCTACCAGCTCGGCGTCTTCAACGGCTCGCGCGACAACGCCAGCACCGACGGCGATCTGAGCGACGACAAGGAGTTCGAGGGCCGCATCTTCGCCCACCCGTTCAAGAACACGACGGTGAAGCCGCTGCGCGGCCTCGGCTTCGGCATCTCCGGCTCATACGGCCGCCAGGACGGCAGCGCCTCGAACACGGACCTGCCCACCTTTCGCTCCTCCGGACAGGGGGCGTTCTTCCGCTACCGCACCGATACCCCTTCGACGGCGGCCGGCACGACGATCGCTGACGGCGTGCACTACCGCTATTCGCCGCAGGGATACTACTACTTCGGCCCGTTCAGCCTGCTGGCCGAATACGTGGTCTCGACGCAGGACGTCCAGAAGGACCAGGTCTCCGACACGCTGACCAACGACTCGTGGCAGGTGTACGCGGGCTGGGTGCTCACGGGTGAGGATGCCAGCTACAAGGGCGTCGTCCCGGCGAATTCGTTCGACCCGTTCGCGGGCACCTGGGGCGCGGTGCAGGTCAGCGCGCGCTACAGCGAGCTCGATATCGACAACGACGCCTTCGACCCCACCGTCACCGGTGTCGCCAACTCCTCGTTCGCCGATCCCACCAAAGCGGCGAGCAAGGCGCAGAACTTCACCATCGGCGCCAACTGGTACCTGAACAAGAACATCATGCTCGCCCTCAACTACGACCGCACCTGGTTCGACGGCGGTGAGGGCACCGGCGACCGCGATACCGAGGACGTGTTCCTCACCCGCGTCCAGTTGGTCTTCTGACCCGGCGGCGCGCGGCGGCCAAGGGATGTCAGTCATGAACATCGCAAATGATGTCACCGCACTGGTCGGCAACACGCCGCTGGTGCGCTTGAACCGCATCGGCAGCGGCGTCGACGCGCACCTCGTCGTCAAGCTGGAGAGCCGCAACCCGATGGCCAGCGTCAAGGACCGCATCGGCCTGGCGATGGTCGAAGCGGCGGAGCAAGCCGGGCTGATCGAGCCGGGCAAGACGGTGTTGGTGGAACCGACCAGCGGCAACACCGGCATCGCGCTGGCGCTGGTGGCCGCGGTGCGCGGCTATCGCTGCGTGCTGACCATGCCCAACAACCAGAGCCGCGAGCGCCGCGTCGTCTTGCGGGCGCTCGGGGCCCGCCTGGTGTTGACGCCGGGGGCGCGCGGCATGCTCGGTGCGGTCGAGCGCGCCACCGAGCTGTTGCGCGAGATCCCGCACGCCTTCATGCCGCAGCAGTTCTCCAATCCGGCCAACCCGGCCGTGCATCGGCGCACGACAGCCGAAGAGATCTGGCGCGATACCGACGGCCTGGTCGACGCGGTCGTCGCCGGCGTCGGCACCGGCGGCACCATCACCGGTATCGCGCAGCTGCTCAAGCTGCGCCGCGCCCGCTTCGAAGCCATCGCGGTCGAGCCGGCCGCCAGCCCGGTGCTGTCCGGCGGCGCTCCCGGCGCGCATCGCATCCAGGGCATCGGCGCCGGCTTCGTTCCCGAGGTCCTCGAACGCTCGCTCATCGACGCGGTGATCCGCATCGGCGACGAAGAAGCGCTCGACATGGCGCGCCGCCTGGCGCGCGAGGAGGGATTGTTGGTCGGCATCTCGGCGGGCGCGGCGGTGGCGGCCGCACTGCGCTACGCCAAACGGCGCGAGAACGGCGGCAAGCTCATCGTCGCCATCGTGCCGAGCTTCGGCGAGCGCTACCTCGCCACCGATCTGTTCGCACCCTTCCGCTACGAGGGCAGTGACGACCTGGCCGACCTGCGCTCGCGCTACGGCAAGCCGGGCAACGGGTCTTCCCGCGCCCCACTCTTCACACCGCGGCGCTGAAGGTTCCGCCGCGGCAATTTCGCCACGCTGACGCGCCCCGTTCGCTTCCTCCCAAGGCGAACGGCGCAGTGAGGTTCCCCCCTTCCCTCACGGCGCGCCGGGTATGGCGAGACGAGACGCCGGCCCGACCCAATCCCCTGCGGGCCGGCGTCTCATCCTCGCTACTTCACGGCCACCCGACGACTCAGTGGACCAGCAGCTTGATCAGCCAGAAGATCAACCCGGGGACGAGGAAGACGAACACGGCCGTGCGCAACAGAATCGACAGGCCCGACTGCGTGCCCGGTGGCGTTGTCTCGGCCTCGACGGGTTGTGTGGGAGGAACCGGTCGGGTGGAGCGCGTCTCCGAGCGCGGCCGCGTCATCGCGCCCCCTCCTGCTTTCCATTCGCCGCGCCCAGCTGCGCGGCGGGGGCGGTGCCACCGTTGCGGCCGAGGTGTTCGCGCAACACCTCGACGATACGCTCGAAGTGTTCGCGTGCCGGAGGCTGGAACATCAACTTGAGCGCCGCGGAATCCTCGAAGCTCACCTCGATCAGGCTGGCATGTGGGTTGGGGAGCACGCGCATGCTCGTCATGCGGTCGAGCGGGTGGCGCTCGACCTTGTTGCCGCCGCGAAAGAAGCCCGCCCGCGCCGTGACCAGCTCGTCGCCCGTCACGGCCACCGCGCGGCCCATCGCCTCGCCGAACGCGCGCACGCGGTCGCTCGCGACGGCCGTGCGCACCAGATCCATATGTTTCGACATCGTTCTCTCTCCTTGGGAAAGACCAGTCCCGCGGCGGGGCCGGTCGCCACCGATCGCCAGCGCAGCGGAAGAGCAGCCCGCTGCGCGCGGGGGGCCCGCCGATCATCGATCGACGCACCCCGTCGTCAGGAGAAGAACGCTTACGCCGGAGGGTCGCCGTCGCGCGCCTGGGTGGCGCACAACAGCTGGCGGCGAGGATAGGCGCCGCGGTGCGGCGCCTGGCACTCGAGCCGCCGGGGGTCTTGTTGAGCCAGCCCGGCTGAGCCGAACCAACCGCGGCGTGGAGCCACCATACGCAGGCGGTTCGGTTGCACGTCGCGCAGCAAGTCGCTCGTGTCGATGCCGCGCGGCACCCAGACTCCGCCGCGTTCGCCGTCGTCGGCGCTGAGTGTCAGCTGCGTGGGACCCGCCGTCGTCTGCGCCAGGCTGACGAGGGGAATCGCCAGGTGCCAGAGCAGGCTGAGAGCCAGGACCACCGCCGCGATGGTGCGGGATCGGCGCATGCAAACCTTCGCGGCTTTCAATAGCGGAGGCGCATCCGGATTGCCAAGTACGGCGTCACGGCGCGACACGCGGCGGGGCGCTGGGCGGCGGCGGATCGTAGTCCACCCGGAAGTGCAGGCCGGGGAACTGGCGCGGCAGGCGCATCAAGTTGGCGACGAAGACGCCCATCGCCATGCGGTCGATCCACGGCGACATCGGCCAGCCGAGGTGCACGTTGATCTCCCGGCCGCCGAACTCCTCCTCGAACAGCTCGAGAATCGCGGTGATGCTGCGATAGACGCCGCCGACGCGCACCGGAAATCGGTAGTGATTGTCAGCCACCTTGACGGGGATCGTCTGGCGCGGCGAGAAGAAGGTGATGAATGCCGTTCCGGGCTGACGCTGCTGAACGTCGAGCTCCCCGGGGCGTCGGAAGTAGATCTGCAGCGGCCCGTCGTCCTCCGCCAGGGCGAGCAGCATCTCCATCGGGTAGTCGCTGAGCCGCACCTCCTTGGCCTCGGGTCCGTAACGGCGCGAGAGCGGCAGACCGGCCGCCAACAACACCGCCACGGCCGTGGCCCACAGCGCCGTGCCGTACGGGCGATGGGCGGCCAGGTAGACGAAGCAGGCGACCAACAGCAGCTCGAGCAGCAGCGTTCCGACGCGCGACGTGTAGTAGGCGCGAATGTCCTTGGTGCCGCGGAAGTAGCGATAGATCAGCAGGCAGCCGATGTTGATGCAGAAGCTCGCCAGCAGGCCGACGGCGTACATCTCGGCCAGGATCTGCTGCGATCCCTGGGTGAGGAAGATCACCGCCGTGTATAGCGTCGCGTTGACGATGTGGATGCGGTAGAGCGACATGCGCCGGTTGGTGGCGATCAGCCAGAGGAAGCGGTAGCGGTGCGCGATGCGCTCGAGCAGCTCGCTCGACGCGACGTAGGCCGTGTTGACCGCCATCACCAGAATCAAGCTGCCGAACAACCCGACCAGCATGCCGAACGGCGCGTTGCCGACCACCGTTGCCCAGTGCGTGATGAGATCGCCCTCATGGGCGTGGAAGTCGATCGGGGTCGACAAGGCCAGGGCCGAGACGATCGGCGTCACCAAGCCCACGGTCAGGGCCAGGAACCAGTAGGCGCGGGAGATGTCGCGCCAGCTCTCGACCAGACCGGCGGTCTGAATCACCGATTCGATCCCCGAGTAGGCGAGCACGCAGCTCGCGACGCCGATCGTGACCACGCTGATCGCGTGCGGCAACCCCTGGCTGGTGACGTCGTGCAGCACGCCGTTCATGCTGCCGAGCATCACCTGCGGGCTCTGTGGATCGAGATGCAGCAGCCCGAGCGCGATGAGGTTGGTGAAGACGAAGGCGGCGCCGACGAAGATCGCGAAGGTGACGCGGGCGTTCTCGCGGATGCCGATGATGTTCAGCCCCGCGACGGCCCAGATGATCGCCAGGATGAGGACCTGCTCGCCGAACGGGCCGATGGGAAGAAACGCCGTGCCGTTGATCACCGCGCTGACCGTCGAGATACAGGCGGTGAGGATGTAGGCAACCAGGATCGAGGCCACGGCGACGAAGGACACGGCCGGGCCGAGGACGAGGTACGAGAACGAGTACACGCCGCCGCCGCGGACGCCGTTCATTTCCAGGATCTGGGCGATCTCCACCAGGCGGGTGGAGACGAAGCGCATCAAGAGCGAGGTGAAAGCGATGAAGAAGATCGCCTGCACGCCGATGAAACGGTACGCCTCGGCCGGGGCGTAGAACACCGACGTCAGCTCGTCCATCAGCGTAATGACGCCGATCGACAGCCAGGTGACGTACCACTTGCCGCCCTTGGCGTAGCCGAGCAGCCCCTTCTGGCGCAGCACCCAGACGAAGACGACGACGAGTGCGGCGTTGAGCAGAAACAGGATGACGCCGGTCACCACCACCTCCGCTCACCAGACTCGGTCGCGCGCGGGGGAACGCGCCCCGCGCGCCCCCCAGAGCCAGGGGGCAACACAACCAAGCGTTTCTCAGCGAATGAAAA
>CAYVUV010000064.1:0-15857 GCA_964455095.1 uncultured Binatia bacterium (SeqCode) | reverse complement strand
GCGCGCGACCGTGATCTCGCCTTTGAAAGGTGAGCCCGCGACCACATACGCCGAGGGCAGCACGAAGGGCTTGGGAGTCATCACCAGGCAGGCGAGGGCGGCCAGCACCTGCGTGCGGCGCGCCGGAGCGGCGCCCGCAGGGACGATGAGGGTCATCGCCGCCGCGACCACCGGTATCAAGAGGGCCGCGGGGATGACGAGGTAGTGCACGGACGGGTAGATGACGACAGCGGCGAAGAACGAGCACATCGCCAAGGCGGTGTAGGGCAGAAAGACATGGCCATAGCGGTGGCGCCACTGGTGGCGGAGGTCGCGGCGGGTGGCGACGAGGAGCAGGCTGCCGAAGGCCGCGACCGAGACGAGCAGGCTCTCGGCTCGCACCAGCGCGGGTGATGTGGCGGGAGCCAGCAACGGGTAGTGGTCGAAGGTCGATCCGATCATGAACCGCGCGGTCCCGATGAGGTTGTCGACCATGTGATGCATGACGGCGGTGGGATTGTTCCGGAAGGCTTGCGATATGGATTGCGCCGCGCCGAACTCCCGCTCCCAGATGGACAGGAAGTAGCGCGCTTCGTCGTGCCAGCGTCCCCAGTTCCAGGCGAAGTGCTCGCGAAACGCTTCGAGCAGGCGCTGGCTTTCGTGGGCGGGGCTGTAGATCGGCGTCCCGTTCCAAGCCGCCGCCACCGCGATGCCGGCGAGACTGAGCGCGGGCAGGGCGGTGCCGACGATGGAGCGCGGGCGCCGCCCCATCGCTTCTCGCGCCGCACGCCACAGCGCGGCGAGGCACAGAATCACCGCGGCTGGGTAGAGCTCCGGACGGGCATAGGACGCCAGCAGAATGCCGAGGCCGGCGGCGCTGGTGCGGTGAGAGCCGGCGGCGACCAGCTCGGACACGGTCAGCCCGGCCAGGATGCACAGGAGCGCGAAGCCGTAGACCTTGCTGAACAACGGGACGTTGAAGTCGGAGATCAAAAAGAAGAGCGCCGCCCCCACGGCTGGTGCGGCGCGCCGCGTGAGAGCCAGGACATAGAGGAAGATCAGGCTGGAGCCCCCGACCGAAAGCGCCAGGAGATTGGCCGCGTAGACCGCCAGGGGGTCGCCGAGGGCCGCGACAAAGGGCTTGAGCCACAAGGCGTAGAGCGGCCCCCAGCCGGGATCGGTGCGCAGGATGTCCGCCAGCGGCTGGCGCGCCATCTCGATGTAGTACGGCTCCATCGCCATCATCGGGTCGAGGAGGCTCGGCAGCCCGGCCAGGTAGAGGACGTTGGCGACCATCACCGTCGCCAGACCGAGCGCGGCCGCGGCCCGATCAAGGCGTTCGTGCGGGTGGCGCATCAAAGTGTGGCAAGAGACTCGAACAGGAGCCCAGGCCGGGCGTCATCCGGTGGCGCGAGTTTCACTGCCCGGCGTCCAGATCCAGCTGCCGTCGGAGGCCAGCTCCAACAGCGCCTCGTAGTGATCGGGACGTTGGTGATCGTCGCCGACCGTGAGGTACGTGATGGCATGCTCGCGCAGCAGGCCGAGGACGCGTTCGAGTTGGTCTGTGGTCAGGGCCGTCTGCGGTCGGTCGAGAAAGGCGAATAGCGGCGCCGCGATGAGGATCCGCGCCACCGCCACCAGGTGTTGCTCCCCGAGCGAGAGGATGGCGGTCCATTCGTGCTCCGTATCGAGCCCGCCGGCGCGGACCAGCGCGGACTCGAGGCCGAGCGCCTGCAAGGCCGGACGAATCTCCTCGTCGCGCAACGGCCGCTTGCGTCCCGGAGCGACGAGCAGATCGCGCAGCGTAGCGGGCGGCAGATACGGCCGTTCGGGCAGAAACATGATGCGATCCAGCCGCGGCCGGATGACGTGACCCTCGCCGACGTCCCAGATGCCGGCGGTGACGCGAAACAGGGCGACTTTCGCCGCCGCGTCGCCGGCGATCAGCACGCGCATGCCGGGTCGGATGCTGACCGAGAGGTCGCCGATCAAGATGCGATCGTCGCGCGCCGAGCGCAACGTCAGGTGCTCGTAGGCCACCTGGTCGTCCTCCTCGCGAACCCAGATCGCCGACACACCGGGCACCCGCGGCTGCCGTTCCCGGCACACGTGACAATCCTCGGCCCGCCGGGCGTGCTCGCACACGGCCGTGCTGGCGACGGCAAAGGCGTGGGCCTGCTCGAGCGCTTCCGTCAGCGAGCCGAGGCGGGACGTCACGGCGGTGAAGGAGGAGAGCGACTGAAACTGCGTGACGATGAGCGAGAAGGCACTCAGCAGCTGCGCGAATGCCATGGCCGATTGGGTGACGACGCCGAACTCGATCTGGCCGCGAAAGTACATCGGGGCGACGATCAGCGCGGGGACGATCTGGATCAGGTAGTTGTACCCGGTGGTGAACAGCCCGACGCGCAGGTTGACGCCGATCATGCGGCGGAAGTTGGCGTTGAGATCGGCGATCCGCCGCAGCAGTCGCTGCTGGAGCCGGTCCTCCTGGCGCAGCAGCGCGACCGATTCGCCGTGCATGCGCACGTGCACGAGATCGGCGCGGAAGTTGGCCTCCTTGTCGAGCTGGGCGTAACTCAAGCCGATCAGAGGGAAGCCGAGGCGAATGGTGACGTAGGTGCCGGCGAAGGCGTATCCGACCGCGATGACGAACAGCAGGGGACTGATGGTCCACAAGACCCCGGAGAACGCGATCGCGGTGAGGCTGCCGTTGAGCAGCAGCAGCACGAACGAGAGCGTGCTGGCCGTGAACGTGCGCACATCCTCGGCGATGCGCTGGTCGGGATTGGCAATCTCGCCGTTGGCGATCAGGTGGTCACCGAGGCGGTAGTATGTCGGATGGCGCAGGTAGGCGGTGACCAGCTCCCGCGTCATCCATTCGCGCCACAGCAGGCCCAACCGTTCCTCGCTGAAGCGGTAGATGCCGGCCACCAGGGTCGATGCGGCGAAGACCACGACGTACAGGATGGCCTCGTGCCAGAGCGCGCTCGGGTTGCGCTCGGCGATGGCGGTCATGAAATCGCGCCCGACATAGCTGTTCACGACGTTGAGGCCGCTGATCATGAGCAGGAACGCGATCAGCGCCACGAAGAGGACCTTGCCTTTGGCGCCGACCTCGGAACCAGCAAAGCTGCGGATGGCGCGGCGGAAGCGCTTCCACATCACTCGGTTGAGCGGGAACTGACGTTCGCCCGGCTGTGCGCGGCTCATGGGACCGATAAAACGACATAGCCGAAGGGCGACCGCATGGCGAACCCAAAAATGAGGTGGCGACGCGTCGTGCGGGATCCGGCCGCCGGGGGGCGGGGCCCTCGCGCGTTGGCGGACGCCGGGGACGAATACGAACGCCGCGGTCTGCCCGTCCAGCTCGAGAGCCGGCGTCGACCGCGGCGTTCGCCGCTTGCCGTCAGTCGAAAATCGAGTAGACGAGGCCGGCGGTCAGCCGCACGACGTCGCCGTCCGAGCCGTCCTTGGTCTCGCGTCGGCCGTAGAGCACCTCGGCGCCGATCGACAGGCGGGCGCCGTACTGGTAGACGAGATTCGCCGAGCTGTACACCGTCTGATGGTAGGCGTCGCCGGCCTGGCTCGAGCTGTTGTCGAGGTGAACATACCCGGCGCTCGCCGTCGACCGCCAGGCCGACGTCCAACGGTGCGTGTAACCGGTCATCACCCCGAGATACGGAATCGGCTCAAGGTCGCCGTCGCGATCGAAGGCAGCGTCGTTGTTGAAGAAGTCGTCGTTGCTGTAGCGGAACAGCCCCTCGCCGTACGTGACCTGTCCCTGCCAGGTGTCGTCATCCCAGGCATTGAGGCCGGACGCGAGGTTGAGACCCCAGCCGAACACGCTCTGCTTCCCTTGCGTCGAGTCCTCGACGTTGATCGAACGCAGAATGGTCGCCACTTGCACGTGGCCGACGCCTTCGCGCTCCCAGCGCGCGTTCACGCCGCCGTCGGGTGCGTTGTTGGTGCTGCGCGCGTTGGGCTCGCCGGTGGTGTCGACCTCGGACTCGGGCTGTTCGATGCCGAAGTTCACCTGCCACTCCGTGCCGATCGGCTGCAGGTAGCGCACCAGCGGACGGCGGGCGAAAATCGCCGAGTTGGGTCCTTCGTAGTCGACCGTGTCGGGCCACACGTCGGGGTCCTCGAAGATGCTGAAGGTCTGCCCGACGATGATGTTGTAATACTGCCCGTAGAGGTGGCGGATCCGATACGGGAACTCGCCGCCGCCCGAGCCGTAGAAATCGTTCTCGTAGTAGAAGCGCGGCTTGCCGGCGACCTCGGGGGCGCGCACGTCGATCTTCAACTGTGAGCCCTTGGCGTTGATGTTGAAACGCGGGTCGCCGCCGTGATCGGCCTGCCCCGTGACCGGGATCTTGGCCGTGACGAAGCGGTTGTCGTCGCCGGCGTTCTGGGTGTCGAAGGTGACGTCGGTGCGCGGTTTGGCGTTGAACTTGATCAGCACCTTGGTGTTGGGGATGCGGGTGAAGCCCTTGTACTTGGGATCGAGGGTGAGGTCGCCGGCGCGCGGCGCCGCTTCCTGCTGATCGACCAGCGAGCGGCGATCCTTGATGGCGCTCGTCTCGCCCGTGACACCCGGCTCGCTGCCGGTCGCGACCGCCTCCGCCGGTGTGGGTGCCGGCTTGGCCTCCGCCGCGGCTTTCTCCTTCTCTCGTTGTTCCATCTGCTCGATGCGTTGCTGGAGTAGCTGCACCTGCTTCTTCAGCTCCTCGACTTCCGGGCTGGCCGCATACGCGGACGGCAACGGTAACCCGAGCGCCAGCACGGCGCTCGCGGCGGCGATGAATGGGCGCGTCATGGGATCTCCTCTCACTCCGGGTTCGGTCCGAAGATGCCGACGCCGAGCTTGCCGGCGACGTAGCGAATCGCCTTCTGGGCCCGCACGCTGTTGCCCGCCTCGTTCAGGCGCGGCGAGAAGGCGGCAATCGCGAAGCGCCCCGGGACGACGGCGACGATGCCGCCGCCGACGCCGGTCTTCGACGGCAGGCCGGCGTCGAACGACCAACGGCCCGACTCGTCGTAGAAGCCGGCGGTCAGCATGATGGCGAGCAACTCGGGCACCGAACCCTCGTCGAGCATGCGTTTGCCGGTCTTGGGATTCACGCCGCCGTTCGCCAGGGTCGCGCCCATGAGCGCCAGGTCCTTGGTGTTGATGCCGACCGAACATTGCTTGGTGTAGACCCGCAGCGATTCCTCGGGGTCGGCGTAGAGGCGCTCCCAGTTGTAGAGCAGGTTGGCGATGCCGCGGTTCCCCCAGGCGGTCTGGTATTCGGAGTCGTAGACCTTCTCGAGCAGTGGCAGCTCATCGCTGCCGGCGAAACCGCGCAGGTTGCCGAGCACCTGCTGCCAGCGGTCCTTCTCGTCTTTCGCCTTCACCAGGCTCACCGCCGCGATGGCGCCGGCGTTGACCAGCGGGTTTACCGAGCGCGCCTTGTAGATCTCGAGCGCCAGCTTCGAGTTGAACGGCAATCCGGTCGGCTCGACGCCGATTTTCTGGGCGATGATCTCCGGCCCGCCGTTCTGTTGCATGACCAGCGCCGCGGTGAACGGCTTCGAAACCGACTGGATCGAGAAGCGGTAGTCGACGTCGCCTGCCGTATAGACCTGCCCGTCGCGCGTCGCGATCGCCACCCCGAAGAGCTCGGACGGGATGGTGGCGAGGATCGGGATGTAGTCGGCGTTCTTGCCGTCGGTGACGGCGGCGAATTTCGCGTGGGCCTCGTTGACCAGAGCCTGGAACGGCTCCGAGCCGGGCGGTACGGCGGTCGCGGCGGCTACGTGCGCGACGGCGACCGGCCCGGACTCCTTGGCGACGCTGGTCGCGCAGGCCGACGCCGCGAGTGCGACCATCCCCAACAGCAGCGCGCGTCGCATCGATCCCTCGATCTCCCGCATGTGCATGGTCATCCTCCCCATTCAGTGGATGTTGGCAGTCTCCCAGGCCCGCACCCTCTTGCGCGCCTGGTCGAAGAGTCGTTCGTAGTTCTCGAGCCGTATCTTGCGGCTGACGTCCGCCGGCAACGCCTGCCACAGCGGCTGATAGGTGTCGTAGATCTTGAGATACGAAGCCTGGTCGCTCGGCGCCACCTCGTCCGTGCCGAGCAGCACGCGATCGGGATAGCGCTTGAGCATGCCGGCCGTGAGCGCGACCGATTCCGGCGACGCCACGACGTACTTGGCGACCTCGGTCCACGAGATGTCGAAGTACACGTGCTGCAGGTGGGGATCCTTCAGGATCTCTTCGAGCAGCGCGATGTGCCCGGGCAGGGGCTGGACGATGCGCCCGAGTCCGGTGTGCGCCCAGATGATGGTCGTCTTGGGGTGGCGGGTGAGGAGCGCCTTCATCTGGTCGAAGTAGGTTCGCGCCTTGTCCGGTTTGGCGAACGGCATGTGGATGTCGTTGTGGATGATGACTACCAGGCCCACCTCGCCGGCAAAATCGAGGATGCGGTCCAGCGCCGGGTCGGTCAGGCTGGCGACGTCGCCGGCGATCTTCGAGGACACGAACTCCTTGTGGATGGTGAACTCGCCGATGCCGGAGAAGACGCCGGGGAAAGTCTGCAGGACGCGGCGAATGTGGTCGACGCCGTACATGTCGGCCGGATTGAAGCCGGTGATCATCGGGTCGAAACGCGCCTGCTGCTCGGGCGTCAGCGACTTGTAGGCCATGGCGATGAAGGCGTCGGTAAACGCGTAGTAGTAGAGGTCGGCGTCGCTATC
Source organism: uncultured Binatia bacterium (SeqCode) (assembly GCA_964455095.1). GTDB lineage: Bacteria > Desulfobacterota > Binatia > HRBIN30 > CADEER01 > CAYVUV01. The sequence continues at coordinate 9,137 of CAYVUV010000064.1, read as the reverse complement.
GAGGTAGTAGCCGGGGGCGGCGTCGCCCGAGACGCGATACGACCACTCCTGTTGCAGTGGGATGCCGAAGAGCGCCACGCGGCCGACGCGGCTGCCCATGATGTCCAGGAACTTCCGGATGTCGGTCCCCTCCTGGATGTAGTTGGTGAGGTGGAAGTGGCTGTCGTTGAGGTCGTAGGCGCGCGCCGGCAGGCTCCATCCGACGAGGCCGAGCGTGACGAGCGCGAACGCGATCGTGCGGAGTGTGCGCATCAGAATGACCTCTCCAGGTTGGTGTCGAAGATCGAGCCCGTCGCACCGATCGCTTGCGGTATGGCGGTGTACCGATCGGTGACTCGTGGTCGTCGATGTATTCAAGGGTCAACCTCCAGGCGCGAGGTTTGCGTCAACTGAATCGTGCGGCCACCAACTACCAGTGTCGCCATGCGGGTGTCGAGGGTCCGGCCATGTGATTCATTGCAGCAACAGGACGATCACCATGCCCCAGATGGTGAGCAGGACGATGCCGACGGCAAAGGGGACGGTGTAGCCGAGCGCGGGGGCTTTGCTGCGCGCGACACTCTCGAGCAGCGGCAAGGCCGCGGTCGTCGTTTGCGCGCCCGCCGCCGCGCCCAACGTAATGGCCGGGTGGAACTTGAACAGGTACTTACCCATCAACAGGCCGACCAGCAGCGGCACCGCGGTGCAGACGATGCCGGCAGCGAAGAGACTCACTCCGGCTTCGCGCAGCCCGGCGACGAAGCTCGGGCCGGAGCTGATGCCGACGGCGGCGATGAAACCAGTCAAGCCGACTTTGTTGAAGATCCACAACGCCGGCGCGGGCACGCGCCCGAAGGCGCGATTGACGGAACGCAACCAGCCGAAGACCAACCCGGCGATCAGGGCGCCGCCGTTGGTGCTCAGGCTCAGCGGCGCGCCGCCAACGGTCAGCGTCAACGATCCGATCAGTCCGCCCAGCGCGATCCCGGCGCCGACGAAGACCAGGTCGGTGGCGTCGGTGGCACGGTCGGCGTAACCGAGATGCTCGGCGGCACGGGTGACGTGGTGGGGCGCGCCGACGATGCGCAGCACATCGCCGCGATCGACCGTGGTGCGGGGGGCAAAGGGCATCTCCTCGCCGCCGCGCACGAGCCCGGTGAGATATACCCCGCGAGTCCGCGTGCGCCCAGTCTCCGAGTCGGCGATGTCCTGGATCGTCTTGCCGGCGAGATCCCGGTTCGTCACGACGACGTCGACGACTTCGGCGGGGAAGTCCAGCAACTCGAAATCGTGCACCTCCGGTCCCATGCCGAGGTCGGAGTCCACCAGCACGTCGCGCCGTCCGACGACGGCGATCACATCGCCGCGCCGCACCGGTGTGGTCGGCTCGGCGTCGATGATCTCGCCGTCGCGACGGATGCGCGCGATGCAGGTGCGAGTGTCGCGCAGCTTCTCTTCCAGCTCCGCCACCGACTGGTCCACCCATTGATCATTGCTGACGCGAAAGGCGCGCGCGTCGATCCGGCGCCCGGCCGAGACCACCCCGGGCGCGGCTTCCGCGCCGCTCATCGTCGACTCGAGCGTCTTGCACTCGGCGGCGAGATCGACACCGAGCAACTTGGGCCCCAGCGTCCCCAACAGCCACGCCGCTCCGGCCGTACCGAAGACGTACGTGACCGCGTACGCCACCGGGATGTGATTGATCAGCGTCGCCTTTTCCTCGGCGGCGAGGTTGAGCTGGTCGATTGTGTTGGTGGCGACGCCGAGGATCGTCGAGGTCGTCTGCGATCCGGACAGCAGCCCGGCCGCCATCCCCGCGTCATAGCCCAGCAACCGCGCCACTCCGTACGCGGTGAGAAGCGAGACCAGGCATTGCAGTACGGCAAACAGCACCTGCGGCAGCCCGTCGCTCTTCAGGCCGCGAAAGAACTGCGGGCCGACACCGTAGCCGGTGGCGAAGAGGAACATGATGAAGAAGACCGCTTTGACTTGTGGCGAGATGGCGATCTGCATCTGTCCGACCAGCACGCCGGCGAGCAGGACGCCAGTGACGGGTCCGAGGCTGAAGCTGCCGAGCTTGCGGTTGCCCAGCCAGTAGCCGATCGCGATCGTCGCGAAGATCGCCAGCTCGGGGTACTGCCGAAACGTCGTGACAATCCACCCCATTGCGCCGACCTCACTCAGCTGAGCGGACGTCGACTATCAGCCCGCACGCGTTTTGCGCAACTCGGAATGCCGCTCGGTGGTTTCCGGATGTTGGCACACGAGCCGCTTTCGCGGAGCCGTTCTGGCGAAGCACTTGGGCCCGGGCGACTCGGCGTGTACCGTCGCATCGACTTGACCGGTATGATCTCGTCATGCGTCCATTGATTCTCAAACTGTCCCACACGCTCTGGAACGCACTCGAGCAGCGCTGCGCGGAGACCGGCGAGTCGGTCGAGCACCTGGCGCGCGCGGCGTTGGCGGACTATCTGCAGGTGGCGCACCAGACATTGTTCCAGGTCTCCACTGCCGGCGCGCTGGTGGAGGGGATCTATCACGGCGCGGTGACCGTCGGTCATCTGAAGGAGCACGGCAACTTCGGCCTCGGCACGTTCGAGGACATCGACGGCGAGCTGGTGCTGGTCGACGGCCATGCCTACCAGGTGCGCTCTGACGGCGGCTGCCATGAAGTCGCCGACGCCACCGCCAGCCCGTTTGCCATCGTCACCCACTTTCAACCGACCGAGCACTTCGCGCTGGCCGACTGCGCGGATCTCGCGGCGTTGACGGCGGCTGTCGATCGGCAGCGCGACTCGGAGAATGTCTTCTATGCCGTGCGCGTCGACGGCCACTTTCCGCTCGTGCACACGCGCGCCATGTGTCGCACGGCGGAGGGCGTGCCGCTGGTCGTTGCCGCGGCGCACCAGCCGGAGTTCGACCTGCGCGACGTACAGGCGACATTGGTCGGCTTCTGGACACCGGCGTACGCCAAGAACGTCGGCATCCCCGGCTACCACCTGCACGCCGTCACCGCCGACCGCGGCGCCGGCGGCCATGTGCTCGAGTGCCGCGGCCGCGACCTGCGCGTGCAGATCCAACCGCTCTCCGACCTGCGCATCGCCCTGCCGTCGACGCCCGAGTTTCTGGCCGCCGATTTGACGCGCGATCCCAGCGCGGATCTCGACCGAGCGGAGCGTTGATCGCCGGGCCAACGAGAGCCCGGCAACGCGAGTTGCCGCCGGACACCGGCGCGTGCTACCGACCCCCGTGTGGAGGGTGAACAGTGACCGGAATACGGATGCGGTCGGTGCAGGGCGTGTTGGTGGCGCTGCTCGTGTCGTTCGGCGCGGCACGCGGGCAGGCTGCGTGCGTCGCGGGCATAGAAGTGGGCGGAGCTTGCTGGTTCCTCGGTGAGCTCGGTCAGAGTTGCACCGCGGTCTGCGATGCGGCCGGATTTCCCTACGACGAGGCGACGCGGACGTATGCCGGCAGCGACGGCACCAACGCCAACTGCGTCGCCGTGCTCGACGCCCTCAGCGTCATCGGCAGCGCGGTCCAGGATCTGGTCTGCGACGAGGACGCCAGCATCGGCTGCACCGTTGAGCCCGACGACATGGTGGCGAGCCGCATCCGCTGCACGCGCCCGACCTTGCCCGACGCCTTCGTCAACGGCGTGCAGCGCGCCTGCGCCTGTCAGGCACAGCCATTCGTGCCGCAGGGGGTGCCGGCCATGAGCGCAGCGGGCGTCAGCGCGTTCCTCGTCGCGCTCCTCGGCATCGGCTTTTGGAGCTTTCGTCGCCGCATATCCTAAGCCGGTACCCAGGACATACTCGCAGCAACGTCCTGACAGCAGCGACGCGCGGGACCGCAGGAGAGAGTCATGCCAAGGCTTTTGATTACGATCGCTTGGCTTGTCGTGTCGATGTGGCTGCATGCGGCTCCCAGCAGTGCAATGGACGGTACGGTGAAGTGGTTCGACGCTGCTAAGGGCTATGGCTTCATAGAAGCCAGCGATGGCAAGGACGTATTTGTGCACTACTCGGCGATCAAGGGAGAGGGGTTCAGGACACTCAAGCCAGGACAACGGGTCCAGTTCGATCTTACGGAGGGCCCTAAAGGTAAACAGGCGACAAACGTCGAAATCGCCGTGGGATCGGCGGACAGCGGAGCAAGAGATGACGCTGCGGAACAGCCCCAGCCGGAAGAGAGTCATGCGAAGGGCGGGAAGCTCTTCGTGGGGAATCTCGGCTTCGCGGTCGGGGATGAGGATTTGCGCAAGCTCTTCGAGAAGGCGGGGCCGGTCCAGTCGGCTGTGATCATCAGAGACAGGGAGACCAAGCAGTCGCGTGGGGTTGGGTTCGTTGAAATGATGTCCCCCACCGGTACAAAGAAGGCGCTTGAGATGTTGGACGGCTTCGACTTCCAGGGCCGCTCCATCAAGGTCAGCGAGGCGCGCCAACGGGAAGGGTCCGCGCCGACCAACAGGGCAAGATCTCAAGGGAATTCCCGTCATTGAGCGGCCCGGAACACGACGCTGGCAAAATTCAGAGAAGCTCAGTATGCGGGAAGCTGAAGTGGTCTCCGGCGTTCGGAGTCTGTCGAGGGGGAGTCATGACGTACGCTAGTCGCAGTCTCATCGCGGGTGTCAGCCTGTTCGCCGTTGTCGTCTTGGGCGGCTACGCGGAGGCTGCCGACCAGGCGGTTAGCGGAAAGAAGCTGTTGCTGAAGAGCAACCCGAAGATGGTACTCCTGTCGAAGGACGTCCTTGTGACAGCCGGCGCGAACGGCAGCTCGGCCGATCCGCGCTGCGTTCCCGATGGTGGTGGGGGTCTCGGCGGATCGGTCAAGCTCGATGACGGCACCAACAGCGTCACCCTGAGCATGCCGTGCGCGAACTGGTCGACGAACGGCGGCGGCACGCTTTACAAATACAAGGACACGGCCGGCGTTCCGAAGATCGGCAAGATCAAGGCGGGGCTCCTCAAGGTGGTGAGCCCGGCGGGTATGGGTGGTTTCCCGGTGCCGAACGGCGCGACGACTGTCTATGTCGAAGTGCAGGTCGGCTCGGACAAGTACTGCATGACGTTCGTTGGCAATGGAGATGGCAGCAAGTTCCTGGTGAAGGACACGGTGGCCAGTGTCTGTGGCGCGCCGACCGCGACCCCGACACCGACCCCGACGTCGACCCCGACGTCGACACCGACTCCATCCCCGACGCCGACCGCTGGTTCGGTGACCTATGCCGGCAACGTGCAGCCGATTCTGCAGGCGAAATGTGCGCCCTGCCATACGACCCTGGGCTCGGGAGGCGCCAACCTCGCCACGTCGTATACCGATACCCAACTCGCATCGTATTACTGTGGCAGTGGGACGAAAGGCGCCTGCAGTCTCGTGCGCGTGCAAAACGGCTCGATGCCGCTCGGGGGCGGTTGTACTGGCAATCCGGTGACCGACATCGGCAACCCAGGCTGCCTGACCGCAGCCGAGCAGACCGTACTGTCGGATTGGATCGCGCAAGGACAACTTCCCTGAAGGACGTGACGCCGGGCTTTGTCTGTTCAAGCTCGCGCCGCCACGGCCACGGCTAGCGCGACTTGGCGGCCGCGGTTCAGCGCCGCTTGTCGCCCAACCCCCAGACCCCGCGCAGGCGGTCGAAGGTGAGCGCGAACCATAGGATCACCGGGCCGCCGACGAAGGTGAGCAGGCCGAGGAAGGTGCCGGAGATGTCGGTGAGCGCCTCGGCGACGCGCGCGGTGGTCGTGGGCGCTGCGGTCGGGCTCGGAACCAGGACCGGGTAAAGCAGCAGGACGAGGAGATCGAGGGCGAACAGGCCGGCGCAGCCGATGGCGGCGCGGATCAGCAACTGGCGCCAGCCCAGCCCCGGCGTGGCGCCCAGCAGGGCGAGGAAGGGCAGCAGGCTCAAGGCCAGTGCCTCGAGGCTGAGCAGCATGCGCATCTCCTGCTCGCCGCGGCGCAGCCAGAGCTGTCCCGTACCGCCCTGGTCGCTGCGCGTTTCGAGCCACCAGCCGCTGGTGGCCGGGGCGATGACGTTGGCGGTGGCGTGCAGTGCGCCGGCGTAGCGCGCCGGGGCGCGGGCAAACCAGCCGAGTAGGATGAGGAGAGCGAAGAGGGCGAGAAAGCGGCCGATGAAGGCCAGCTTGCTCATTGCACGTACTCGACCCAGGTCATTGCGTAGGCGATGACGAGAATGAGAAACACCCCCTGCCAGACGTATTCGTGAAAGTACTTGAACAAGTCCGGTTGCACCTCCGCGATGCCGACCAGGACGGAGATGCGCAGGATGTTGACCGCCGTGAGGGCGGCCAGTCCAATTGCCGCGCCGATCACGCGCGAGCGCCACGAAGCGGGGTAGGCGACCAGAAACGTGAACAGGATCATCAGCACGTAGAGCCCGGTGCACTCGTAGTTGATGTCCATCACCAGGCCGCCGACGTGAATCTGGTCTTTCATCGCCGTGCCGGAGCTGCCCACCAGGCGCGCCAGCCAGGTCGCCGCCGCGGCGAGGAAGCGCTGCATGGGTCCGAGGTGACCGGGCAGCGCCAGCGCCCACGAGAGGACGCTGGCGCCGATCAGGAAGACGAAGAAGCGAGCGCCAAACTGCTGCGCCTCGCTCAATCGCAGGCGTTCGCTACTCGCCGGCATCGCGCGCGGTCGTATCGGGTGGTTTCTGCACGGTCCGTCAGCGCGGCGGCATGCGCAGCGCGCCGTCGAGGCGGATGGTCTCGCCGTTGAGCATGGCGTTCTCAACGATGTGGCGGGCGAGGGCGGCAAACTCGGTCGGCTTGCCGAGCCGCGACGGGAAGGGGATCTGCGCCGCCAGCGCCTGGCGCTGCGGGTCGGGCAGCATGGCCAGCATCGGGGTATCGAAGGTGCCCGGGGCAATGGTGCAGATGCGGATGCCGAGCGAGGCGAGGTCGCGCGCGATCGGCAGCGTCATCGCCACCACGCCGCCCTTCGAGGCCGAGTACGCCGCCTGACCGATCTGCCCGTCGAAGGCGGCGACCGAGGCGGTGTTGACGATGACGCCGCGCTCGCCGTCTTCGTTGGGGGTGTTCTTGGCCATCTGCTGTGCGGCGAGGCGCAGGACGTTGAAGGTTCCGATCAGATTGATCTCGATGACCTTGGAGAAGATTTCCAGCGGCATCGGCCCGCCCTTGCTGACCGTCTTCATGGCGGCGCCGGTGCCGGCGCAGTTGACACAGATATGCACGGTGCCGAAGCGCTCGATGGTCTGCTGCACGGCCGCGGCCACCTCGGCGTCGTTGGTGACGTCGGCGGCCGCGAAGGCGGCGCTGGCGCCCAGCTCGCTGGCCAGCTTGGCGCCGTCGGACTGTGGCCGGTCGAGAATCATCACCTTGCCGCCGGCCCCGACCAGCTCGCGCACGGTGGCGCCGCCGAGTCCGGACGCTCCGCCCGTCACCAGCGCTACGGTTCCCTGAATCTTCATGCTCGTACTCCTTCGTTTCGTATGAGGGTTGTCGGCGCGCGATTGGATGGCGTGCGCGCGCCCATTTCCATACCTGTCGCAGGCGTCGCGCGCCAGTCGCCCCGGGGGTGCCGGCCACTCAGCGAAAACGCGGCATGACCTGGGTCGCAAACAGCTCGATCGAGCGCAAGACCTTCTCGTGCGGGATGCGGTCGGCTTGCATGAGACAGATGAAGTGATCGAGCCCGGCGCGCTGGTAGCGCTCGACCTTGCGAATGCAGTCGTCGACGTCGCCGACGATGACCATGTCCTCCTGATCGAGATCGTCGAACGTGCACTCGTTCTTCATCATCTTCAGGATGATCGGGTACTCCTTGGCGATCATGTCGCGGTAGGGGGTGCTCTGGATCTCGTCCGCGGCGCGCTGGCGTTCCATGCCGGCGGTGGGGTCGGCGCCGCCGCCGAGGACCCGGAAGGCGTACAGCAGGTAGTTGATCGCCGCCTCGGCGCCGCCGTTGTCGAGCGCTTCCTGGCGCGTGTCGGCGGCGTGCACGATGGTGAAGGCGCCGACGCGGTCGTTGATGAACTTGCCGACTGGCTTGGCCTCGCGCAGCGCGGCACGGTAGACGCGCACGCGCTCTTCGAGCTGCGGTACGCTGACGAAGATGGTGAGCCCGAGGATGCCGATACCGTTGCGCCCGGCGATCTCCCACGACGCCGGGCTGGTCGCCGCCATCCAGATCGGCGGATGCGGCTGCTGCAAGGGTTTGGGAACGATGCTGCGCGGCGGGATGTTGACGAAGCGGCCGGCGTAGGAGAAGGGATCCTCGGTCCACATGCGCGGGATGATCTCGAGCGATTCCTGCCACATCTCGCGCGAGACGGCGGTGTCGATCTCGAAGCCGGCCTGCTCGTAACCGCTGGAGCGCCCGGTGCCGAACTCGACGCGGCCGTCGGAGAGGATGTCGAGGGCGGCGACGCGCTCGGCGACGCGGATCGGGTGGTTGAACTTGTGCGGCAGCAGCACCACGCCGTGGCCGATGCGGATGCGCCTGGTGCGCTGCGCCGCGGCCGACAGGAACACTTCCGGCGCCGACGAATACGCGAACTCGGTGAGAAAGTGGTGCTCGACCGCCCACACCGTGTCGAAGCCGAGTCGGTCGGCCAGCTCGATCTGGGCCAGCGCCTCGTGGTAGCAGCGGTACTCGCTGCGCGCATCGTGTGGCTTGGGCGCCTGCAACTCGTAGAGCAGATCGAATCTCATGTCGTTCCCCTCCCGCGACGGCCGGCGGCCTTTCTATCCACTCAGCGCCGCGCGCCGCAACCTGCGCCGCGCGCTGTTGCTGGCCTGCGGCGCGGCGCTGGCCGCGGCCGGGCATTGGATCAACGCCAACCCCGATCGCCCGCTGCCGCCCGACTGGTTGTGGCCGGCGATCGGCTGGCCGCTGCGCGTGCTGCTCGGCGACACCGTCCCCGCGGCTCTGCCCACGGCGATGATCGCAATCATCACGGCGGCACTGCTCATCGCCGCCGGTATCGGTTGGCCGGTGGCGCCCGGCCCGCTGCCGCAACCAGCCCGGGCAGCGCCGGCCAGTCTGCCGCACCTGACGCCGCGGCGCGGCCTGGCGCTGTTGGTCGCGCTGGGCGGCTTGCTGGCGCTCGGCTGGAGCGGCCCGCTGCGCGGCGTCGCGATCTGGGCCGCGGGGCTGGTGCTCGGCGGCGCCGCGGC
>CAYVUV010000063.1:0-19543 GCA_964455095.1 uncultured Binatia bacterium (SeqCode) | reverse complement strand
GCTGCCCGTCGCCGCGAGGCGGAAGCAATATGTCGCGATCGAGACGGGCACGGCGAAGACGACATCCTCCATCAGCGACAGCGGCGCCAAGCCATCGGCATCGCGAGGGCCCACAGCCAGCCGCAGCGGACCGCCTTCGACAGCGCTGGCGAGGTTGTCCGTCCCCAGCTGCACGGCGAAGAAACCGGTGGGCGAATCGGGATCGTCCGGCACGACAGGTGCGACGATGAGCTCCACGCTCCCCGGCGGCACCGCCTGCAGCGTCGGCGTCGCCGTCGGTATCGGCGTCGGTATCGAAGTCGGCGCGACGGGCGTATGCGTCGCCTGAACCGCCGTCGGTGTCGGAGAAGCGGTCACCGTATGCGACGGCGTGGCTGTGAGAACCAAAGGCGTCGATGTGTCGGACGGCACGACCGTCGCCGTCGCGGTGGCGCTCGTCGTTGGTGTCGGCGTGGACGTGACGGTCTCCGTCCTGGTCGGCGTCGGCGGGCACGCCATCAGGGCAGCCTGAACTGCGCGCACCAGCTCGTCGATCCCGACCCGCCCTTCGCCGTTCAGGTCGGCGGCGCGGCAGCCGCTCACCGGAGCGATCCCCAGTGCGATGTCGACACCGGCGATCAACTCGTCGATCGTCACCTGCCCGTCGCCGCCGCAGTCGCCAGCGCAGTTCGGCGACTGAGCGCCAGAACAGGGACAAGCGAGCACCAGAGAGAGAACCAGGGCGCGAAAGGCTGACGACAATGGAACCTCACCCGACTCGGAGGTGCCGTCCCCGTACGTCATCGCCAATGGGAAGACAATCGCGCCCACCATCTGGCACGCCGCCCCCGGCGCGGGTTACACTGCCGGCGCGGAGGACACGAACATGTCGGGCAAGGAGCAGAAACTGAGGATGCCGACGCGCGAGGAGGCGCTGCCGGGCCGCGCCGAGCGCATGCCAGTGCCGGCCAAGCACTTCGTCAACGGCGCGCCGCTCGAGCCGCCGTTCCCGGGCATGCAACAGGCGATGTTCGGTATGGGGTGCTTCTGGGGCGCGGAGCGCAAGTTCTGGCAGCTGCCGGGCGTGCACAGCACGGCGGTCGGCTACGCCGGTGGGCTGACGCCCAATCCGACGTATCGCGAAGTGTGCAGCGGGCTGACCGGGCACAACGAGGTGGTGTTGGTCGTCTTCGATCCGAAGAAGATCAGCTACGAGGATCTGCTGCGGGTATTCTGGGAGGATCACGATCCGACCCAGGGCGCGCGACAGGGCAACGACGTCGGCACGCAGTACCGTTCCGGGATCTACTACTTCGATGAGGACCAGCACCGCGCCGCCGAGGCATCGCGCGCGGCCTACCAGTCGGCCCTCACCGCGATGGGTCACGGAACGATCACCACCGAGATCGTCGCCAAGCCCGAGTTCTACTACGCCGAGGACTACCACCAGCAGTACCTGGCCAAGAATCCCGGCGGCTACTGCGGCATCGGCGGGACGGGCGTGCGCTGTCCGGTTGGCATCACCACTCCTGCCAGCGCCTGATCGTCCATGGCGACGTCCGCTGCACTGCCCTTCGCCAAGGGCGATCATCCGATCGCGCTGCTGGCGCGCATGGCCAACCGCCACGGCCTGATCGCGGGCGCCACCGGCACCGGTAAAACCGTCACCCTGCGCGTGCTGGCCGAGCAGTTCAGCCGCATCGGCGTGCCGGTCTTTCTCGCCGACGTGAAGGGCGATCTCTCCGGCCTCGCCTGCGCGGGCAGCGACTCGCCCAAGCTCGCCGAGCGAGTGCAGCGCCTCGGACTCGATGCGGTCGAGTTCGCCGCCTGTCCGGTGGTGTTCTGGGACGCCCTCGCCGCGCAGGGACACCCGGTGCGCACGACGGTGTCGGACATGGGCCCGCTGCTGCTCGGCCGCCTGCTCAATCTGAACGACACGCAGAGCGGCGTCCTCAACCTGGTCTTCAAGGTCGCCGACGACGGCGGCCTGCTGCTGCTCGACCTCAAGGATCTGCGCAGCATGCTGCAGTTCGTCGGCGACAACGCGGCGCGGCTCAAGACCGAGTACGGCAATGTCTCCACCGCCAGCATCGGCGCCATCCAACGTAACCTGCTGGCGCTCGAGCAGCAGGGCGGCGACAAGCTCTTCGGCGAGCCGGCGCTCGATCTCGGCGACCTGATGCAGACCGACGCCGCCGGCCACGGCGTCATCAACATCCTCGCTGCCGACGCGCTCATGCAGGCGCCGGCGCTGTACGCGACGTTCCTGCTCTGGATGCTGGCCGAGCTGTTCGAACAGCTGCCGGAGGTCGGCGATCCCGACCAGCCGCGTCTGGTGTTCTTCTTCGACGAAGCGCACCTGCTGTTCGACGACGCGCCGAAGGCCCTGCTCGACAAGATCGAGCAGGTGGTGCGCTTGATCCGCTCCAAAGGCGTCGGCGTGTACTTCGTCACGCAGAATCCGCTCGACATTCCCGAGTCCGTCCTCGGCCAGCTCGGCAACCGCGTGCAACACGCGCTGCGCGCCTTCACGCCGAAGGATCAGAAAGCGGTCAAAGCAGCGGCCGAGACCTTCCGCCCCAACCCGGCGCTGCGCGTCGCCGACGTCATCACCGAGCTCGGCGTCGGCGAAGCGCTGGTCTCGGTGCTCGACGAGCACGGCATCCCGAGCATCGTCGAACGAGCCTGGATCTACCCGCCGCACACGCGCTTCGCGCCGCTTAGCGCCGACGAGCGCCAACAGATCATTCGCCGGTCGACCATCTATGGCCACTACGAGAAAGCGATCGACCGCGAATCCGCCTACGAGCGGCTCACCGCGCGTGCCGCAGCCTTAGCCGCCGCCCCGACCCCGACCAGCCGCCGCAGCGCGCCGGCATCGAGCCAGACCGGCGAGGTCTTCGAGGCGTTGACCAAGAGCGTCGCGCGCGCCGCCGGTACGCAGATCGGCCGCCAGATCATCCGCGGCGTCCTCGGCTCGCTGTTCGGCGGCAGCAGGCGCTGACGCCTGACTACTGCAGCACGGGCACGGTCGCGTCGGGGTCGCCGCGCTCGGCCTTCGCCAGCGCGCGGTCGAGCACGGTTTGCTGGCGCATCATCTGGCGGCCGAAGCGCAGCGTGCGGCCGAGCGACGACCACGGCGCGAAGTTGCCCGAGCAGCTCTCGGCCAGCAGCCAACCGATCACCCGGGCGGGCGGCATCATGTCCTGCGGGCGGATCTGCCGGTCCATCATCCGGTGCATGCGCTTCATCATCGCGGGACTATTCTGCGAGCGCTTGAACAGCATGCGGGTCAGCGCGTTGTTGTAGTGCTCGGAGCCCATGTCGCCGGCGAAGTGATAGAGGCCGAGCGAGTCCGCATCGCGCCGCCGCCAGTAGAGGAGCAGCGCCTGTTCGCTCCCGTCGATGATCGCTTCCGCGAGCGCGACGGCATCGCGCACGGCATCGGTGATGCCGAGCCCGGGCGTGGGATCCATGTGCAGGCCGGCGTCGCCGATCAGCGCCCAGCCGGGGCCCACGGCTTGTTTCATGAAGAAGTGGAGCGACAGCATGCCGAGGGGCTTGGCGACCATGCGCGTGCCTTCGAGCAGCGGCGCGGTGAGACGGCCGCGGCCCAGGTGCGCCCACAGGGCCGCGGTCGGATCCTGACGCCACCCTTCGATCTGCGCCCGGCGCCCGCCGCCGGCCATCAGCAGCAGGCCGGAATCGGTTTGAAAGACGGCGCGGGCCTCCTGCCCTTCGATGTGGATGCACGCGCCCCATTTGTAGCGCGGATCGTTGGTGAAGACCGGCGTCTCCTCGAAGTAGCTCCAGTACATGCCGTTCTGCGTCTGCGATTCGAGGTAGGCCGGAGCAGCGACCAGCTTGGCGATAGTGGAGTTGCGCCCGTCGGCACCGACGACCAGGCGCGCGCGCAGCTCGGATTCGCCGTTGGCGCCCTTGAGGCGCACGCCAGTGACGCGCTCGCCGTCGCGCAACAGACCGACGACCCGCGTCTGGTCGCGCGCCTCGACACCCGCATCGAGCGCCGCCTGCTGCAGCACCGGGTCGAGCTTCGAGCGCCGCGGCGAGCGGGAGTCCATGTCGGTGCCATCGAGGTCGAGCTGCATGTAGCTGTCTTCGACCTGGAAGCGGAACGCGCGGTTGGGCGGCGCGAGCGCGCGCACCGCGTCGCCGAGGCCCAGCTGGTCGAGCATCTTCATGCCGTAGGGCTGGATGGCGTGGGTGGAGATGGGCTGGTCCGAGAACAGCGGATCCTGTTCGACAACGATGACCTTCACGCCGGCGCGTTGCAGCGCCAGCGCCAGCGGCGCACCGGCGCAGCGAAACCCCACCACGACGACATCGGCAACCATCGCGCGGCGCATACCACGTTCATTCGAAGCCGGCGACAAGGGAAGTGGCCGACGCATCGAGCTGGGCGGGCACATGCCCGCGCGTTTGCGGACTCCAGAGATCGCGGCGCGCGGTTTGGCGGCTTCGGTTCGTGCGGTCTATAGGTTCGCGCGGACTGCACGGGGGATCCGGGGAGTGCAGCAAAACCTGGAAGGAGAACTTGCCATGGCCACCACCGTATCGAAAGCCGTCTTGATCACCGGCTGCTCCACCGGCATCGGCCGCGCCACGGCCGAGCGCCTGGCGCGCGGCGGCCATACTGTTTACGCCACGGCGCGCCGCGTCGAGACGCTCGCCGCGTTGACCGCGCTCGGCTGTCGACCGCTCGCGCTCGACGTCTGCGACGAGAGCTCGATGCAGGCGGCTGTCGACACAATCAACCGTGACCACGGCGCCGTCGGCGTGCTGATCAACAACGCCGGCTACGGCTCGGAAGGTCCGGCCGAAGAGGTGCCGATGGCCGAGGTGCGCCGCCAGTTCGAGACCAACGTGTTCGGCCTGCTGCGTCTGACCCAGCTCGTCCTGCCCGGCATGCGCGCGCAGGGCTGGGGCAAGATCGTCAACGTGAGCTCGGTGGGCGGCCGTCTGACGCTGCCGGGCGGCGGCATCTACCACGCGACCAAATATGCCGTCGAAGCGCTGAGCGACGCGTTGCGTTTCGAAGTGCAGGGCTTCGGCATCGACGTCGTGATCATCGAGCCCGGCGCGATCAAGACCGAGTTCGGCAACACGGCCGTCGAGCGCGTCGATGCGCTCGCCGATCCCGCCTCCCCGTACGCGGGCTTTCGCGAGGTACTGAAGCAGCAGATCCGCAGTGCCTTCGACGGGCCGTTGGCGGTGTTGGCGGCCGAGCCGGACGCCGTGGCCAAGGTGATCGAAAAATGCATCACCGCGCCGCGACCGCGCTCGCGCTATCCGATCACCCTCGGCGCCCGCTTCCTCATCAAACTGCGCCGCTGGCTGCCCGACCGCGCCTTCGACGCCTTCCTGCGCACGCAGTTCCCATCGCCCGGGCGGCAGTGAGAACATCTAGAAGAGCCGGGGTTTCTGCTGAGCTCCGTGCCAGACGCGGACCACTTCCAACGGTGACGCGTTCGGCCGGTAGATGATGAGATAGGAGTAGAAGGGCCACACGCGGAGACGGGCTGGAATTCCGAGGTCGGTACGGCTGTGGCCGATCGATGGTCGTGAAGCTAGCAAGTCAAACGTGTCGTAGAGTTCCTGCTCGATGCGCAGCGCGACCTCGAAGTCGTCTGCGGCGATGTGGTCGACGAGCTCCTCGACGTCTTGCTGGGCGAGCGGGGCGAGGCGGTACTCCCCCTTCATTCAGTCGGTCGGTGACGCTCGATGATGGTGCGAACGCGCCGGCGAGATTCTTCCGCGGTAACGTATTCGCCACGGTCAAGTTGTGCTTCGCCTGCGGCGACTGCTTGGCGGAACGCCGCGCGAGCCTCGATGAGTGCGAGGCCCTCCAGGATGACCTCGTCTGCAGACTGGTAGCCGCCGGAGCGAACCTTGGCTTCGACTTCCTGTTCGGTTTCCTTGCTGAGGTTGAGCGCCATGGCTGAAGTCTACTCGCTCGGAGGTCTCGGTCAAACCCAATGCATTCGCTCTAGCTGCCCAACGACCGCACCGCGGCGACGGCGCGGCGCCAGCCCTGGTAGTGTTCCTCGCGCTGCTCGGGGCGCATGCGCGGCTTGAAGATGCGGTCGCGTTGGCGCACGCGTTCGAGCTTGGCGACCGTGCTCCACAGGCCGACGCCGCGGCCGGCGAGCAGCGCGGCGCCGAGGGCCGTCGTCTCGATCACCTTGGGGCGATCGACGGTGGTCCCCAGCATGTCGGCTTGGAACTGCATGAGGAAGTCGTTCGACGCGGCACCGCCGTCGACGCGCAGGCCGGCGAGCGGGCGGCCCGACTCGGCCGCCATGGTGTCGACCACGTCGCGGGTCTGATACGCGACCGACTCCAGCGTCGCGCGCACGACGTGGGCGCGGCCGACGCCGCGGGTCAGGCCGACCAGGGCGCCGCGCGCGGCGGAATCCCAGTACGGCGCCCCCAGCCCGACGAAGGCCGGCACCAGGTAGACGCCGAGCGTCGAGTCGACCTGTCGCGCGAGCTTTTCGCTGTCCTTGGCCGCAGCCAGCAGCCCGAGCCCGTCGCGCAGCCATTGCACGGCGGCGCCGGCGATGAACACCGAGCCCTCGAGCGCGTAGGCCGGCGTGCCGTCCGCCGCGCAGGCGATGGTGGTCAGCAGGCCCTTCTGCGAAGCCACCGCCTCGGCGCCGGTGAACATGAGCACGAAGCATCCCGTGCCGTAGGTGTTCTTCACCAGCCCGGGATGGAAGCAGGCCTGGCCGAACAGCGCCGCCTGCTGATCGCCCGCGATGCCGGCGATCGGCACCTCGGCGCCGAACACGGCGCGGTCGGTGGTCGCCACCGGCGCGCTCGACGACACCACCGTCGGCAGCACCTCGCTCGGCACGCCGAGCACGCGCAGGAGCTCGGCGTCCCAACTGCGGCGGTGGATGTCGAACAGCATCGTGCGCGAGGCGTTGGTGTAGTCGGTCAGATGCGACCGCCCGCCGGTGAGCTTCCACACCAGCCAGGTGTCGATGGTCCCGAACGCCAGCCGCGAGGCCTTGGCGCGCAGGCCCTTCACGTGGTCCAGCAGCCAGGCCACTTTGGTGCCCGAGAAGTATGCGTCGATCACCAGCCCGGTCTTGGCGCGCACCGCGTCTTCCATGCCGCTGGCCTTCAGCCGCTCGCAGATCGGCGCCGTGCGGCGGTCCTGCCAGACGATGGCGCGGTGCACCGGACGGCCCGTCACGCGGTCCCACAGCACCGTGGTCTCGCGCTGATTGGTGATGCCGATCGCCGCCACGTCGGCCGGTTTGAGCTTGGCGCTGCGCAGCGCGGCCTTGACCACGCGCAGGCTCACCGACCAGATCTCCTCCGCGTCGTGCTCGACCCAGCCGGGTTTCGGATAGTACTGCGGGAACTCCGAGTAGCCGCGCCCGCGCACCTTGCCGGTGTCGTCGAACACCATCGCCGTGGTGCCCGTGGTGCCCTGATCGATGGCCAGAACGAAGCGCGGCATACGCATCCCCCTTTTCGCCGCCGCACCATAGGGTCCGCCGCCGCGACGGTCAAAGGGAACCGGCCCCTTGAACCGGCGCACCCTTTTCTCGACAATGCCGCGATGCCGCCACCGCGTATGCTCTTCGTCACCGGCAAGGGCGGGGTCGGCAAGACCACGGTGGCGGCCGCCCTCGCCGCCCACCTGGCCGCGCGCCGCCGGCGCGTGCTGATCGTCGAGCTGGCCGGCGACCGCGGCCTGGCCAGCATCTTCCAGCGCGGGCATCTGCGCACCGAGCCGACACCGCTCGCCGACCGCCTGCACGGCGTGCGGGTCGAGCCGCGCGTGCTGCTCGAAGCGTACTTCACCCGTTTGCTGCGCCTGCCGTTTCTCACCCGCCGGCTGTTCAACAGCATCACGTTCAATGCCGTCACCGCGGCGGCGCCGGGTGTCACCGAGTTCCTGATCCTCGAACACCTCCTGCAGTGGATCGAGCCGGGCCGCTTGAGTCGCTCGGCCTACGATGTCGTCGTCGTCGACGGACAAGCCACCGGCCACGCCTTGCGCCTGCTGCGCACGCCGCGCCAGCTGGCCACCATGGTGCCCGGCGGCCCGATCGGCGGCACGGCGCGCCGGCTCATGCAGTTGCTCGCCGACCCGCGGCGCACGCAGATCCTGCTGGTGACCATCGCCGACGAGATGGCCGTCAACGAAACGCTCGAGGCGCGCGCCACGCTGCTCGACGATCTCGCCCTGCCGCTCGCCCGCCCGGTTCTCAACCGGGTCTTCCCGCGCCGCTTCACCGGCGACGACAGCACCCAGATCGCCACGCTCGCCGAGCACCATCCCGACGACCCCTTGCTGGCCGCGGCGCGCTTGCAGATCAGCGCCCGCCACGATGCCGAGCGCCATATCGGCCGCCTGCGCCGCGCCTTCGGCGTGCCGCCGATCAGCCTGCGCCAGCTGTGCAGCGACGGCGTGCGCCAACGCGACCTGGAGCCCGCCGGTCGCGCGCTCGGCCGCGCCTTGTTCGACACGTAGTACTGCTGTTCGCGATTGCGGCGTCTGCCGAATGGTTTCCTCTCCCGGATGGGAGAGGATCAAGGTGAGGGGGATCAGATGATGCCGAAGGCCACCACATGCCCACGTAGTCCAGGAGTGCCGCGAAAAAACCAGCGGTGGGCTTTGCCGAGCTATCTCATCCCCCTCATCCTGGCCTTCTCCCATCCGGGAGAAGGAACCCTCATGCGATACATCGCTGGCATTGTGAAACGCAGTGCATAGCCTGGACCCCCGCCGCCCGTCATGACCCGCCGCCGCCCGCGCCTCGCGCCCGCACTGATCGATCAGGTCCTGGCGCAGCGGCTCGTCGTCTGCCTCGGCACGGGTGGTGTGGGTAAGACCACCGTCGCTGCTGCGCTGGCGGTCGCGGCGGCGCGGCGCCGCAATGGCACCGCGGTCATCACCGTCGACCCCGCGCGGCGCTTGAAGGATGCGCTCGGCCTCGCCGCGCTGTCGACCGATCCGCAAAGCGTCCCGCTCGGCGCCGGCGGCGGGCGCCTGGACGCGCTGGCGATGGACACCAAGCGTGTCTTCGACGCCTTGATCGATCGCGTCGCGCCGAGCCCCGACGTCGCGCGCAGTATCAAGAGCAATCGTCTGTACCAGGAGCTCTCCAACGAGGTCGGCGGTTCCGCCGAATACATGGCGATGGAGAAGCTCTACGAGTTGCTGCACCTCGACACCTACGAGCTCATCGTCGTCGACACGCCGCCGAGCGCGCACGCCCGCGATCTGCTCAGCGCGCCGTTGCGCATGAGCGCGCTGTTGGCGTCGAGCGCCGTGCGCATCCTGAAGACGCCGGCCTCGCTGCTCTGGGGCGGCGAGTCGCGCCTCGGCCGCATGACGCTCGGCGCGCTGCTGCGCGCCCTCGAGCGCTGGACCGGCATGCATCTGCTGCAGGAGATGTCCGACTTCGCCGCCAACTTCGAAGGGCTCGCCGAGGGCTTCAGCACGCGCGCCCACGAGGTCGACCAGGCGCTGCGCCAGGCCGACACCAGCTTCGTGTTGATCACGACGCCGGAGCCCGACACCGTCGACACCACGATCGACTTCCACCGCGAGCTGCGCGACGGCGGCTTCCCGATCGCCGGCATCATCGCCAACCGCGTCTGCGACTTCCCCGCCCTCGAGGCGCACGCCGGCCAGCGCTATCCGGAAGCTCTGCGCCGCAAGCTGCTGACGAACTATGCCGACTTCGCGGCGCTCGGCGCTCGCGACCGCCGGGCGCTGGCGCGACTGCAGGACGAAACGCAGTGCCCCCTGATCGCCACACTGCCCGCCCTCGACGAGCCGCCGGGCTCGCTGGCCGCGCTGCAACGGTTTGCGGCGGCGCTCACCGGGGCGTAGCTCCGGCGGAGCCTTCCGGCACATTGTGGCGTGGCTCGGCAGGAGCCTCGCCCTCCCACTCGGAGGGGAGTCGTTAGGCGCCGTGCGTCTTGCGCTTCTTGGCAGCGCGGGGCGCGGGCTTCGCGTGTTCGGTCTTGGCGTGCCCGTGCTCGGCGTGGTCGTGTTTGGCGTGCTCGTGCTCGGCGGCGAGCAGGCGGTCGAGCTTCATGCTGATGTTGACGATGCTGCCCTGCAGCGCCTCGAGCTTGGTCTGCAGGCGGTGGTAGTCGGCGCGCGACGGCACGTTGAGCAGCGACAGCACGGTCTGCATGTTCTTGTCGACGCGCTTCTTGGCATCGGCGGCGCGGGTGAACGTCTTGCCGAGCTGGTCCGCCACGCGCTTGTTGCCGAGCAGCTCCTCCATGAAGACGCCGACGGCTTCTTCACCGCGCTCATACAGACGAGCAATCGTATTGCGGGCGTCGTCTCGATCCGAGGGCTTGGAGGGCATAGCGCCGTCTTATAGTGTGACGCGCCGAGGGGCGCAACCGTGACGTGGGACGTGCTGTTGGGATATCTGACCGGACTTCGCTGGATCAACCCGGAGATCGATACGTTGACGATGCTGCGCACCGCGCTCGTCATCCACCTCTGCGACGCCGCGATGTGCCGGCTGTTCGCGCACAACAACGGCTACTCGAAGAACCTGTGGAGCGTCCTCGGTTTCGTCTTCGGCATCTGGGCCGTCGGCCTGCTCATCGTGCTGCCGAAGCGTCCTCCCGCTCCGCAATGACGAACGCCATCGCCGTACCGGCCGTGTGTGTCAGCGAGACGTGCCAGCGGGTGATGCCGAGTGCCTGCGCGCGCGCCGCCGCAGTGCCGTAGACCGCAATGCGCGGCGGGCCGCTGGTGCGGATGACCTCGATCTCCCGCCACCCGATGCCGCCGCCGAAGCCGCGCCCGAGCGCCTTCATCACCGCTTCTTTGGCCGCGAACCGAGCGGCAAAGCTCTCCGCGTGGTGACGCCGCCGAGTACAGTATTCGATCTCCGCGGCGGTGAAGACGCGGACGCGAAAGCGCGCCCCCCATTGCGGGTGGTCGACCGCGTGCTGGATGCGCTCGACCTCGATGACGTCCGTGCCGATGGAGACGATCATGGCTGACGGATATCAGGTCCCCTTCAACACGCCGCGCACGACGTGCACGTCGCCGTGTCGCACGGCGCCGTCTGGCGCGCGGCCAGGGCCTTGCGGCGCTCGATCCAGAGATAACGCTTGTCGATGCGGTGATCGATGAAGTCCCACGGCAGCATCTCGTCCGCCCCGTACTCGCGGTGCACGTAGCTGTCGGGCGAGGGCAGATCGTCGAGCCCATCGTGCTGCCACGCCCGGATCACGCGCCACCAGTCGCCGCCGGCAGCGTCAATGGCCGCGAAGGCGCGCGACAATCGGCGGTCGCCGCGCGACACCAGAGTGGCGAGATACGCCTCGCGCGGCGACTCGATGTCGAACTGCAGGTTCGGGATGCGCCCGCAGGCGCGGCGCAGGCGCTGCATCTTGCCGCGCAGCCGCCCGATCGGCTCCATCGGATCCCACTGAAACGGCGTCCACGGCTTGGGCGAGAACGGGTTGAGCGAGACCGTCACGCCGCCGATGCGCCCGCGGCTGCGGCTGCTCTCGCACAGCCGGCTGCGGATCTTCTCCGTCAGCTCGGCGATGGCCAGCACATCGGCATCGGTCTCGGTGGGCAGGCCGAA
This sequence comes from uncultured Binatia bacterium (SeqCode), assembly GCA_964455095.1. Lineage (GTDB taxonomy): Bacteria > Desulfobacterota > Binatia > HRBIN30 > CADEER01 > CAYVUV01. The sequence goes on along the minus strand of CAYVUV010000063.1, from coordinate 7,949 downwards.
CATGAAGTACAGCTTGAGCGACTGCACGCCTTCGCCGAGCAGCATCTCGGCGGCGCGCAGAATGTCGGCCTCGCTGAGGTTCTTGTTGATCACGCGGCGCATGCGCTCCGAACCCGCCTCGGGTGCCACCGTCACACTGCGCGTGCCGCCGCCGGCCAACGCCGCCGCCAGCCGCGGCGTCACGCAGTCGGCTTTCAGCGACGACGGCGACAGGCGCCCGCCCGCTGCCGACGCCATCTCGGCCAGCGCATCGACGCCCGGCACGCTCGCCATCTCGGCCCCGACCAGCCCGATGGTCTGCCGCTCGCGCATGCCGTCGCGCACCGACTCCGCCAGCATGGCGGGATCGCGCGTGCGGATGGGCCGGTACATGAACCCCGCGGCGCAGAACCGGCAGCCCCACTGGCAGCCGCGGCTGGCCTCGACCATGACCATGTCGCCGAAGACCGCTTCTTCGTTGAGCACGCGCGTGGTGGTGCTGAACTGGTTCAGATCCCACACCAGGCGCCGCTCCACACGCGGCTGGGCGGGACCCGTGTAGCGCAGATCGACCTGTCGCGGGCCGTCGTACACCGGATCGTAGTGCGCCGGCACGTACGCCCCGGCAACGCCCGCGGCCACCGCGTCGAGCAGCGCCGCGCGCGGCCCGTCGCCCAGCTCGGCGTGGACGGCGAGAAATTCGGGCAGCATCTCCTCCGCCTCGCCGATGAGGAAGAGGTCGAAGAAGTCGGCGACCGGCTCCGGGTTGAGGAAGATCGCCGGCCCGCCGGCCATCACCAGCGGCGCCTCGCCAGCGCGATCGCTGCGGCGCGGCGCCAGACCGATCAGGTCGAGCATGCGGATGACGTTGAGATAGTCGCTCTCGAACGAGATCGAGAAGGCGACGACGTCGAAGTCGGCCACCGCCCGGCCGCTCTCCAGCGCCCGCAACCCGCCGCGCGTCACCGCCTCGCCCTCGTCGGGCAGGAACGCGCGCTCGCAGACGACGCCGGGCTGCCGATCGAACAGCTCGTAGACGGTCTGGAACCCCAGGTTGCCCATCGCGATGGAGTAGCGATTGGCGTAGACGAGACAGACACGCCGCGCCGCGTCCTGCTTCTTGTCGAAGCGGAAACGCTCGGCGCCGCGGCGGCGGCGTGCCTGGTCGTCTGATGTGGAGGGTTGGGACACGTCGGGGAGAATCTCGCGTTCGGGACTATAGCAGGAAGCCGCGCCCGGCGTCGCCCGCCGTGTCCGGCCCGCGCGACTACCCGTCCAGTATCTGGCTGTTCTTCAGCAGCAGCGCCAACTCGGCCCCATGCGTCCCGACACCGCCCGCCACAGCGCTGAGAACCTGCCGCGCGCAGATGTCGAGCAGTACGACTTCGGGCGGAACGGGTTGCCCGCTGTCCTTCAGGGCCTTGGCGACGTGCGGCTTGACCGCGACGATCTGGGACACCAATTTGTCGACGACGACCAGTGGCGCCATGGACACCACGGGCTGCCCCCCAGCTGCCTGCTCCAGCAGCGCGATCGCGGCGGCGACCAGCTGATGCACCACCTCGTCGCTGGGCACCGGCTCGCCACGCTGCTTGAACGCCGAGGCAACGATCGGCGGCAACTGAGTCTTGAACTCCTTCGGCTCCTTCATCTCAACCCCTTTCTCGAGAGCTGGATTCCCCGTGCGCCAGTGCCCAAAGAGACTCCTGAAAGTCAAATGGCGCGCCAGCGCCGGCGAGTTGTGGGCATCGCGTCGGCTGGGTTATGCTAAAAACCGCAGAAGAGGCGACACGGTGAGATTGCGTACGGCAGCCTGCTTGGCCTTGTGGCTCATGGGACCGACGGCCGCGCTGGGTGCGGCCGATCCCGTGCAGCCCGATAAACGAGCCGACTCCAAACACGACACCGACCGCGATGCGGTCACCATCCAGCGCGACTGGTTCGACAAGGACCGCTATCATCTGCGCGACAAGGACGGGAAGTATCGCGGCGTCGTGCAGCCCGACTGGTTCGCGCCGGACCGATATCGAATCGACAAGCGCTGAGCTGTGAACCGGCGGAGCTCGCTCGCCGGGTCAGGAGGAAAGCGATGCCCCTGGTTCGAATTACGTACCCGCGCGGCGCGCTGGCGCGGACACAGAAGCGCGAGATCGCCGCCGCACTGACCGATATCGTGCTCGACACCGAGGTCGACGCCGTGACAGACAGCGGACGGATGGTCACCGTCATCCAGTTCCAGGAGGTCGCCGCCGACGACTGGGCGGTCGCCGGCCAGTTGCGCTCCGCCGCCGAGGCCGGCGCGCCCGATCACTTCATCGTCGACGTCATCGTGCTCGAGGGCCTGCTCGACGGCGCGCGCCGCACGGCCGTCCATCGCCGCGTCACCGAGGCGTTTCAGCAGGCGTTCGGCGCCGACGCCCACCCGTTGCTGCCCCTGCGCGTCTGGGTCCTCGTCCACGACCTGAGCGAGGGATCCTGGGGCGCCGGCGGACAGACCGTTTCCGCCATGGACGTGGCGCAATTCATCAACCCCGACCTGCCCTCGGCGCGGCGGGCAGAGATCGCCGAAAGCCTCGCCAAGCGGCTGCGCGAATCGTGAGGTCAGTCGCGCGCTGGCTCGCTTGCGCGCCGAACCAGTTCGCGATTCACTGGGCGCCATGGACCTCTTACACACGCTCTACGAGCCCGTCGGGCCGGGGCCGCATCCGACCGTGCTCACATTGCACGGTTGGGGTGCCAACGCACTGGATCTCCTCGGTTTGGCGCCCTATCTGGCCGGCGGGCGTTTCCTCGTGCTCTGTCCGCAGGGACCGGTCGAGGTGCCGCTCGGCCAGGCCACGGGCTTCGGTTGGTTTCCGCTCACCGCCGGCGGTCCGGTCGACATGCAAGCGTTCCGCGCCGGGCTCGACGCGGTGCGCCGCTTCCTCGACGACGCCGTGCGCCGCTATCCGATCGACCGCGGCCGGCTCGTCATCATGGGGTTCAGTCAGGGCGGTGTCATGGCCTATGCGCTGGGACTATCGGAGCCCCAGCGGTTTGCTGGGCTCGTCGCGCTGAGCTCGTGGTTGCCCGCCGAGCTCGCCTCGACACTGCCGCCCGCCGAGCGCAAGCACCTGGCCACGCTGGTCCACCACGGCGCGGTCGACCCGATGATCGACATCGAGCGCGGCCGCCAGTCCATCGAACGCCTGCGCCAGCTCGGCGTCCCGGTGACGTTCCGCGAATTCGACATGGCGCACGAAATCAACGCCCGCAGCCTGACGGACCTGTCGCACTGGTTGGCGGATCGAATCGGACCCACGGCATAGGACCCGGTCGCCGCTCAGACAGGCAGAGCCACCTGCCCCGCAATGCTCTCGCGAACCCCGCGCGGCACCGAGCGCTCGGGGTCGACGATCTCGACGCGCGGCACGCCGCCGAAGGCCACCGCCGCATGGTGCAGCACGCGATCGTCCCACACCCGCGCCAGGTCGTAGCGCGGCAGCCTCTGTGCCGTCAGCGCGGCGCCGAAACCGCCGAGCCAGTGGTTGACTACGCGGTTGGCGAAGTCGACGAAGAGGCCCGACTGATTGGGGTCTTCCATGAGACCATCCTTCAAGCTTTCGGGCACGCCCGCGCGCGTGTGCAGCAGCCAGGCGAGCGAGACCATGTCGTGCGCCAGAACTGATTGGCTGGCGATCACCAGGCCGGTCTCCGGCGCGACGACATGACCCTGGTCGGGTCCGAACGTCGCCAGCACCTTCGTCGCGCTGGTCAGCACCAGGCGCTGCTTCTCGAGCAGCGTCGGCACCGTGTTCGACTCCGCCGTCTTCTGCGAGAACGTCGCCGCGTCGTGGTGATACTCGAGGCGCGAATCGTGTCGCCACCAGCCCACCGCGGCCTTCAGACCGAGCGTGCTTCCCGCCAGGAGATGGCGCGCGCAGCGCGGCATCAGCACGACGTGATCCACCTGCTGGAGAATCTTCGGCAGCAGGATCGGTTCTCGCCAACTCGCGGAGATGCGCGGCCGCTCGTCGTAGAAGCCGTCCCACCCGGCTTCCTCGAAGCCGATCATCTCGGCGCCGGCTGCCTCGATCGAGCGCAGCATCCCGTTGCGCCGCATCAGCTCGCGCGTGCTTCCCGATAGACGGTCCTTGGAGAAACGCAGGAACTCGACGCCGGACATGTCCGCGACGACGACCCTCCCGGCGCCCCGTTCGCGCAGCAGCCGCGCCATGGCGCGGAGCGCCGCAGGGTCGGTCGTAGCGGGATAATCGTTGCCGGAATTGCACACCGGCTTGAGCAGCACCGTGTCGCCGCGCGCCAGCCACGAAAAATCGGTCGCGGCGAGAGCCGCCTGCCGCACCGCTTGCTCGACGGCATCGTCGCCGCCGCCGCGCGGCACGCCGACCAGCACGACCGGCGTCGCGTTCCCTCCCGCTGCGTAGCGCAGCGGCGTGCTGCCCACGGCGAGCGCGCTCCGGCCGCGCGCCGGGAGCGCAAGCGAAGCGACGCTGCCCGCCGCCAGCGCGGCAAATCGCCGCCGGGTCAGGTGGATCGATTGCCAATCGCTCGGGGTTCGCATCGCGCGCCGCTCCTCGCCGCGACCTCAGCACATTCCCGTCACCGCGAGCAAGCGAGACGCGAAGATGCAGGCGACGAGGTCAGCGAAAAATCGCGGCGCGGGGGCGGCGCGGGCGCCTACTGCACCTTGACGTTGATCTCTTTCTTCTTCGCCTCGGCGCTCTTCGGCAGGCGCACTTCCAGCACGCCGTCCTTGAACATTGCCTTGACGGCTTCGGACTTCACCGCCGTCGGCAGCTTGACGGTGCGCAGGAACGACCCGTACTCGCGTTCACAGCGATAGTAGTCCTTCTCCTTGACCTCCTCCTTCTTGTTCTTCTCGCCCTTGAGGGTGAGGGTCGAGTCGTTGAGCGTGATCTCGATGTCCTCCTTCGTCATGCCCGGCATCTCGGCCTTGACGATCACGTCGCCCTTCTCCTCGTACATGTCGAGGGAAGGCGGCTGGAGGCGCAGCTCACGCGAGAAGCGGAACGGCTCGAACGCGCGCAGGCGCGGCCAGTGCAAGGCGGGGAAGTCCTCGAACATCCGCTCCACCTCGCGCTCCCAGGCGCGCAGCGGCGAGAACGCACGCGGCGCTGCCGCCACCTCCTTCTTCTGGCCGCCGTTGGCTTTCTTCACCGCGACCACTCCTTTGCCTTTGTCGTTCTTTGTCATCGCTCGCCCTCCTTGTGGCGGCCGGTTGAAGTGCTCCACTCACATCGCTCTTCGCTCCAAAGACGGTGCCAGCGCTCGCCGCGCGCCGGCGCAGTCGCCTGTACTGTCGGCCGCTTCCGAAGTGTCGCCAGTGTAGGAACGAATCGCAGAAGCGGGAACAGCTCAGCCAGCAGCGACGTCTCGATCGCCGTGGCGGCAGACGTCCTGCAGGATGCGGCCCACCTCGGTGAGCGTCAGCTCGCGCTTTTTCGCGCCGCTCGCGCTCGCCTCGAGGGCGAGATCATTCAGGCTCAGGATGCCCACCACGCGGTTCTCTTCGTCGACCACGGGCAGTCGGCGGATCTGATTCGATCGCATGATGTTCTCGGCATCCGCGATCGCATCCTGCGGATGGCAGGCGAAGACCTGCTTCGACATCGCGCCCCTGACCTTGAGGGCATACAAGGGGCCGCCCTGGAAGTGCGCCGCCATGCAGATATCGCGATCCGTGACCACCGCCACCAGGCGCTCCTCGCCGTCGACCACCGGGAGGCAACCGCAATCGGCCTCCCACATGATCTCCGCGACCCAGTCGAGCGAATCCTCGCTCTGACAGGTTCGCACGGGTCGCTTCATCAACTGTTCTACTTTCATCGCCCCCTCCGAGTTTGAGTTGCTGCGGTTGAGTGTGGCAATTCGAGTGCCAGGCTGAGGTTCACAGTGCCTGAGCACGCGAACCACGAATCGGCCCAACATGCTCCTGCCGGCAGGAAAGAGGGTTCCGGAACTCCTGAAAAAATAAGGGGAACGTTCGTGCAACCGACCACCATCAATCTCCACACGGCCTTTCGGGTCGCGCCGGTCGATGCGCGGATCTTCGGCGGGTTTCTCGAGCACATGGGGCGTGCTGTGTACGAAGGCGTGTACGACCCGAAGAGCCGGCATGCCGACGCGGAGGGCTTCCGCCGCGACGTGCTCGATGCGCTGCGCCGCCTGCGCTTCTCAGTCGTGCGCTATCCGGGCGGGAACTTCGTCTCGGGCTACCACTGGGAGGACGGCATCGGCCCGCGTGAGCAGCGTCCGCTGCGCGAAGAGAAGGCCTGGAACAGTCAGGAACCGAACCACGTCGGCACCGACGAGTTCATGTCGCTATGTCGCAAGCTGGGCTGGCAACCGATGCTCGCCATCAACCTCGGCTCGGGCAGCGCGGAAGAGGCCCGCAACTGGATCGAGTACTGCAACGGCGGTTCGGGCACCGCGTACGGTGACCGGCGCGCCGCAAACGGGCACCCACAGCCGTACGGCGTCAAGCTCTGGTGTCTCGGCAACGAGATGGACGGGCATTGGCAGATCGGCCACTGCTCGGCCGAGGAGTACGCGGCCAGAGCCAGGGACGCGGCGCGTCTCATGCGCACGGTCGACGCGGCGATCGAGACAGTTGCCTGCGGGTCGTCGTCGATCCTGATGCCGACCTTCGCGGAATGGGATGCGCGGGTGCTCGAAGCGATGGACGACCAGGCGGACTTCATCAGCTTGCACAGCTACGTCGGCAACTGGACGGACGATACGCGCAACTACCTCGCCATCACCAATGCCATCGATCGCCAGATCGAGGCGATCGATGCCGTCGCTCGCGCCGCGCAGGCCAAGCGCAAGTCGGCCAAGCGCATCTTCCTCAGCTTCGACGAGTGGAACGTCTGGTACAAGACGTTCAGCGTCGCGGGCACGCGCGCGGGCGGCGAGTTTCCCGCCCACCTCATCGAAGAGGTCTACAACCTCGAAGACGCGCTGGTCGTCGCCGGCTTTCTGCACAGCTTCCTGCGCCACGCCGACTGCGTGAAGGTCGCCAACCTGGCGCAGATCGTCAACGTCATCGCACCCATCCTGACGCGCGGCGACGACCTGCTGATCCAATCGATCTTCTACCCGTTCGAGATGGTCGCCAAACGGCGCGACGGGGTCGCGCTGCGCACCGCGGTCGATGGCCCCTCCTACCGCAGCGACACCTACGGCGAAGTCGACGAGATCGACTGCAGCGCCATCCTCGACGGCGAGCGGCTGCACGTCTTCGCCACCAACCGCAACCTCGACGACTCGGCGTTGGTCCGCGTCGCCGTCGCCGATCGACGCATCGTGCGGCCGGGCGAGGCCGAGATCGTCACGGGCGCGGACGCCAAGGCGCACAATTCCTTCGAGCGTCCCGACGTGATTCGCAGCACCGCGCTGCGGGGGATCCTCGTCGACAATGAGCAAGCCTGCTTCTCGCTGCCGCCGCTGTCGTTTGCCGCGGTGACACTGGATCTCGAGTGAGGGGCGCCGCCCAGCTTCGCAGACAAGTCGCATTTGACGCCCACACGACCCCGAAGGGGTCAAATCCATCAGCCCAGGGCAACGCCCTGGGTTCGTGGGGCATTTCAGACGCCCAGCCCTGAAAGGGCGAAACATGCGGCGAGTTGCGCCCTTTCAGGGCTTTCGAACGTTCGCTTCGTCTGAATCCCAGGGCGTTGCCCTGGGCTGGCGAATGCGACCCCTTCGGGGTCCAAGAACATTGCGGAAAGCCGGCCGTCAGCCCTGGGCGAGCCACGCGGGCCTGAGGAGCAGCGTCAGCCCCAAAACCAGCAGGACCGCGCCGCTCACGAGCTTCAGCCAGCGACCGCCGCGTTGTTGCAGCTTGAAGCGGTCGAGCGTCACGACGGCAGTCAGCACCATGATGCTGTCGTCGAGCATGTAGGCGACGTTGTAGAGCGCCAGATACCCGTAGTACCCCCACCACG
>CAYVUV010000062.1:0-1690 GCA_964455095.1 uncultured Binatia bacterium (SeqCode) | reverse complement strand
CTGATTCGATACGCGCGACTGCCGCGAACGTGTAAGGGGTACAATCTCAATGCAGCCAACGGCCGCCGCACGCCGCGCCAGTGGGGTCTGGGACCCCGCCCACCGCATTCTCACGCTCGGGCTGGTGCTGACCGTGTCGATGGCGGCGTTCGAGAACCTCGCCGTCGCCACCATCTTGCCGGCGACGGTGGCCGAGATCGGTGGCTTGGAATACTACGGCTGGGCGTTCAGCGCCTTCATGCTGGCCGAGATCGTCGGGATCAGCGTCGCCGGGCGGGCGGGCGACATGTACGGTCCCGCGCCGCCGTTCGCGGTCGCCGGAGCGCTGTTCAGCGCCGGCTTGCTCGGCGGCGGGATCGCGGGATCGATGCCGACGCTGATCGCCTGGCGCGTCGTGCAAGGGCTCGGCGCGGGCGCGATCTCGACGCTCGCCTACGCCGTGGTGGCGCGCGGCTACGCGGAGGAGGCGCGGCCGCGCATGCTGGCGTTGCTGTCGACGGCGTGGGTGGTGCCGGGCCTGATCGGCCCGGCGCTGGCGGCGGGGGTCCATGCGTATGTCGGTTGGCGCTGGGTCTTCCTCGGCCTGGCGCCGTGCAGCGTCGCATCGGTGGCGCTGGCGATGCTGCCGCTGCGCCGGCTCGGACCTTCGGGCACCGGCGCGGCGCCGCGCAACTACACTGCGGCGTTCGCCGTCGGTCTCGCGGTCGGGGTGGCGGCGATGCTCTACGGTCTATCTCTCGATCGAGCGTCAGCGGGGTTGGCGGTCGGCGCTCTGGGCGCTGCGGTCGCCGTGCCGATGTTTCGCCGCCTGACGCCGCCCGGGACGCTGCGCGCGCGACCCGGCTCGCCCGCCGCGGTCGCGGTGATGGCACTGCTCAGCGCAGCGTTCTTCGCCGCCGAGGTCTTCGTGCCGCTGCTGCTGACCGAGGTCCGCCAACGCTCGGTGGGTTTCGCCGGCGTCGCGCTCACCGCAGCGACCGTCAACTGGACGGCCGGCGCCTGGTTGCAAGCGCGGTTGGCGCCGCGCACCAGCCACCGCGCGCTGGTGGCGGTCGGGTTGCTGATCCTGGCGACCGGCATCGCGGCGATTGCGGCCGTCCTGCATCCCGCCGTGCCGGCCGAGCTCGCCCCCGCCGCGTGGGCCGTGGCAGGCCTCGGCGTTGGCCTCGCCTATTCCACCGTCGCCCTGGTCATCCTCGAATCCGCGCCCGCGGGCGAGGAAAGCAGCGCCTCGGCGGCGATCCAACTCGCCAACGTGCTCGGTACCGCCCTCGGCACCGGCATCGGCGGCGCCGTGCTGGCGCGCTTCATCGCCCGCGGCGGCGCCACCGCGCACGCGATCGCGCTCACCGACGCCCTGGCGCTGTGCGCGGCCCTCGCCGCGGCGGTCCTATCCCTGCGCCTGCCCGATCGGCAGACGTGAAGCGGCTGGGCCAGTGTCCTCTCCCGGATGGGAGAGGATTAAGGTGAGGGGGATTGAATTGCGCCGAAGGCCACAGATGAATTTCTCATTTGAACGGGCCGCCAAAGCTGGGGTTGGCTTCGCCGATCAGTTGAATCCCCCTCATCCTGAACTTCTCCCATCCGGGAGAAGGAACCCTCGCGAGATGGGTCGCTGGGATTGCGAAAGGCTGTACGTAGTGGGATGGACTGCAAGCGAATCGCTGTGGTACGGGCGTAGCTCGCAGCT
>CAYVUV010000061.1:0-6360 GCA_964455095.1 uncultured Binatia bacterium (SeqCode) | reverse complement strand
CTCGGCAGGAGCCTCGCCCTCCCGTGCGGAGAGAAGATCCCCTACCGGCAGGTCAAGCGCGGCGACCCGCCGTCGCAGCGCGGCAGCGGGGCGCCCGTTCCGTTCCAGTGCGCGGTGGCGCACTCGCTGGGGCTGCCCAGTCGCAGGGCGAGATCGAGCGGTCCGCTCGCCGGCACCGCCGCGGCACCGACCAATCGCACGCTCCACGAGAGCAGGCCGGGCGCTTCTGCCGAGCGATCGATGATCTCGATGCCGCGGATGCCGCCGAACTGGCCGGCCCGATCCTGAAACTGCCAGCGTTTGCCCTTCGGACCCACGCGCCACTTGGGTCCGCCGGGCACGGTGACGTCGAGCACGCCGGGGATGGTGAGACGCACGCCGTTGAGGTGCGGCGCGACGCCCGACCACGGCAGCGGGATCAGCGCCTTGCCACTGGTTCTCATGCCGCCCATGGCCGAGGTCGCGCGCAGGCGGGCGTTCTGGATCGCGATACCGCTGCCGCAGTCGCCGGTGTTTGGCACCGGCGTCGCGGTGGTATTGGCTTGTGGCGTCGGGGTCGCCGTCGGCGTCGGCGAGGGCACCACCGGGCTGCCGCCGTGCTGTGCCTTCCACTGCGCCAGCAGATCGCGCAGCGCTGCGGGCTCGTTGGTCGGCTCCGGCACGCCGGTCTGGCTGAGCTTGTTGACGCCGTGGCAGCTCGAGCAGACGCGGATCTCGCCGGCCTGGAAGCTGAGCCAGTTGCGCTCGCGCACCACACCGGCGCCGTTCGGGTCGGTCAGCTGCCACGACAGCGCCCGCTGCGCCGGCACCAGCGCGGCGATGGAACCATCGGCGGCGATCGCCACGCCGCCGGCCGGTGCGCCGGGCGCCTGCGACACCGGACCGCTGTGCATCGGCCGCGCCAGCGACCGGCGCCCGGGCCGCGGATTGGCCACGCCGCCGATGCCGCGCAGCGCATCGGCCTGGAACACTTGCAGGTAGGCGACGTCGTATACAGTCCCACTCTTGCCAACCGACGACACGCCGCCCGGCACGCGCAGGTTGAACGGCTGCTGGCGGTCGGCGCGGTCGCGCTGCGTGGCATTGCGCGTGACCATCAACGCCAGCCCGTTGTCGCGCAGGTAGGTGCGAAACGTCTCGACGTCGACGCCCTCCTGAGCGAACACGCCGGCCTCGATCGCCGGCAGCGCCGACTGGCGCGGCGCCGGCACCGGCCGCGCCACGACCTCGACCGGATCGAGCTCCCACAGCGGGCCGTTGTAGGTCGCCAGCACATCGGGCGTCCACCAGCTCAGGTTCTTCTGGATACCGGCGGTGAGATTGCTCACCGGCGCCCAGAAGTTGCCCTGCGGCGCCAGCTGCTTGAGGCGGAACTGGTACGACCAGTTCGGTGCCGCCGTGCTGCCGAGGTTGGTGATCCCGCCGCTGGCGGGCGTGTGCACGGCGATCAACGTGCCGTCGGTCATCGGCAGCGGATTGCGAAAGTACCCGGTCTGCTGCGGCACCTGCGCATCGGCGCTGCTCGGCGTCACCGCCGTCAGCACCATGTCCTCGGCGTTGATCGACGGCGCCGCGGTGAGACGCATCAGCGTGCCGCCCGATGCGGTCGAGAACTCCGGCGCGTGGGTGGCGAGAAACTCGCCCGGGTTCGTCGGATCCTCGCGCAAGTGGAACAGCCCCCCGTCGCCGCCGATGCGCAACTGGTTGGCGTGCAGGTTGGGGTTGACGTAGTAGGTCAGATTCGAATCGGCGACGAAGCTGCCCTCGGTGTAGGCGCCGCCGAGCTCGTGCCGGCCGACGTGGTTGAGCGTTTCTTCGGCCGTGCCGTCCTGGTTGATCTCCCAGGGAAAGAAGTGGTTGAAGCTGTGCTTCGACAGCACGGCAGAGTAGGCCGGATCGTTCTGCGTGCGCGGCTCCGGAAACACTTCGGCGCCCGCCAGCGTGGTGGTGGTCGCGGCGTTGGCCGCCTCGCTGGCGTAGGTGAACGTCTGGTAGGTCGCGGCGGTGCCCGGCGCGTCGCCCTGCTGGTCGCGCTGCAGGTGATCCCACTTGGTGAAGATGACGCGGCCGAACGAATCAAGCGACAGCGAGAAGCTGCCGCTCGGCGCGTGTTCGAGCAGCTTCAGATCGGCGGTCGCTTCGTCGAGCGAGTAGATCCCCGCGACGACGGGGGCGGACTCGTACTCGTCGTGCTGTGGATAGTGATGTGCGGCGCCGCTGCGCGGCCGGTCGGAGGTGAACAGGATGCGCCCGTCAGTGGCGTAGATCGGCGAGACGTTGTTGAAGGTGGCCGGCTGGCCGGCGAGGCGGCGGATGGAAGCCGTGGCGCCCTGGGCCAGACCGCTGACCTCGTAGATCTGCCAGTAGAAGACCGGCGACTGATAGCGCTGGGCCGTCGTGCCGACGAGCATCGAGAACAGCGCCTTGTCGCCGCCCCAATGCACGCACGGCTCGCGCACCGCGATCGCCCCGGCGCCCTGCATGCCGGAGCTCCCATAGCCGGCTTCCTGGGTCAGGAAGCGCAGCGACCCGTCGGGATAGCGAATGACCAGGTCGCCGCCGCGCGGCACCTGCTCCGGGCTGGTGAGGTGGTTGCCGAAGGTGCTCGCGACCGAGCCGAAGGAACCGACCGGCACCTGAGTCACGAAGAGCACCGGGTTCGTCGGAGCCGCGTGCGCCGCGGCCTGGGTCAAGAAGACCGTCGCCAGAACGGCGCAAACTCCCAGGATGCGGCGGCGCATGGCTTCTCCTCTTCCGATCTCCGTGCCGAGTGGCACGACACAAGCGTGAGTGCTGCTGGGCTCGGCCGTCCAAGAACCGCACCACCCCCGCGTGACACGTATTGCGCTCCTGCCCAGCTGTGTCGATTGGGGTGGAGCCAGATTCCGGGCGCGCGCGCCGGCGACTTCTCGACTCTCAGCGCTGAAATCTGCTCCCCGGCGACGCCGTGAAGCGCGCCGCGCCGAGCATCAGCAGGCCCAGCCCGAGTGCTATGCGACCGAACCAGTCACCCCACGCGAGCATGAGCGTTCCCGCGCCGCGGCGTGGCGTGACCGCCGCGACCAGCGTGTCGCGCCGATGCACGTCGAGCGTGCCGAGCAGCGCGCCGGTCGGCGTGATGACGGCGGAGATGCCGGTGTTGGTGGCGCGCACCTGGGCGCGGCGGGTCTCGAGGCTGCGAAAGGCCGAGACGACCAGGTGCAGGCGCGGCCCGCCACCGGCGGCAAACCAGCTGTCGTTGGACAGCGTGACGATGAGCTCGGCCCCGGCGCGCACCGCCGCGATCGCCAGGCGCGGCTCGACCGCGTCGTAGCAGATGAGGGGCGCGATGCTGAGCGCGCGCCCGCCCGGCAGCGCGAGGCGCAACACCTTCTCTCCCGTCCCCGGCTTCCACGTGCCGAGCCACGGCAGCCAGCCGCGCACGAGGGCCGAGTCGAGCCATGCCGGGACCCGTTCGGTGAGCGGAAAGAGCAGCGCCTTGCGATATGCCGCCAGCTCGAGGCGACCGTCGGGTCGCGGCGCCAGCGCCATGGCGGCGTTGTACTCCGCCCCGTCCTCGGCGTCGTACGAGCCGAATACCAGCGGCACGCCGGCGCGCGCGACGAAGGCGACGATCTCGCGGTCGAACGCCGCCCCGTCCGCGCTCTTCGGCGCGCCGAAGGTGGTCGGGTACACCGTCTCGGGCCACACCAGCAGGTCGATGCCACCGCCGGCGAGCGCTGCGTCAGAAAGGGAAAAGTGGGCGTCGAGAATCGAGCGCACGGCGGCGAACGTGCCGATCTCGCCGGCGAGCCGGTCGTAGCGGCTGATGTCGGCTTGCACGATCGCGGCGGTGACGTGCGGCGCCGCGCGGTCTTCGCCGTCGAGCTGCGCGAGGCGCACCGCGCCGTAGGCGGCGAGCACCGCGACCAGCGCGGCGCCACACCCCACTGGCGCGAGCAGCCGCCGCGGCGCATGCGCGGCGCGCAGCGCGGCCAGCGCGCAGTCGTTGGCGAGCAGGAGCACGAACGTGAGGCCGCCGGCACCGGCGATATCGGCCGCCTGCCGCAACAGCGGCGAGGCGAAGAAGCCGTGGCCGAGCGTATCGGCGAAGAGCTTCGGCCCGGTCCACTCGATGCCGACGTACACGCCGGCCCCGGCGAGCGCCACGTGCCACGCCGGAGCCCCGGCGCGCCGGGCGAGGTGGCGTGTCGCGGCAAAGGCGATCAACTGCGGCTGCATCAGCGGCGACAGCAGGGCCACGACGAACAGCGCGAACGGCCACGGGGCGCCGGTGTAATTCTGGATCGCCGTCGCGAACCAACTGAACACGGCGGTGTTGAACGCCACGCACATCACCAGGCCGGCGCCGAGCGCGCCGCCGAGCGAGCGTCTGCGGTCGAGCGCCGTCAGCCACGGCACCAGCCCCACCCAACCGAGCGCGAACCAGGGCCACTCGACGCGCGCGTACAGCGCCAACGCGGCGGCGCTGGCGCTGGCGGCGGCGAGGGTCGCGACGAGCGGGATCAGGGGGCGGAGTCCTGCGCGCCCTGATCCTCGCGGCGCTCCACCATGGGCACCGGGCGGTCGGGCACTTCCAGCATCTCGATCGGCAACCCGGCCGGCGCCATCTCGGGCGGGACGACATGATCCTCCGGCAGCGTCAGCGCCTCGCCGTGCTCGTCCACCCACTGGTAGTCGGGATGAAACATCAGGATCGCCGGCAGTCGCTGGCCGTCGTCGGTAGCCTGGTAGTGGCGGACAAATCCCGGCGGCAGCTCGAAGTCGTCCGGCACGATGATACCGGGCTTGGGCGGATTGGTGCCGGGCGGCGGAAACAGCGCGATGCCGCTCGGCTCGTCGCCCGCGTCGCCACCGGCAGCCGGCGCGTCGGCGGCAACCGCCGGCTCGCCCGCGCTCGGTTCCGCGCCGGCCGGCCCTGCTTTGCGTTCAAGCGGTACCGGATGCCAGCGCTTCGCCGGCCGATCGGGCGCCGCGCCCGCGGTGTCCGGGCGCCCGCGTGTCTCTGAACGCGCTGCTGGCGGACGCGGTCGCTGCGCACGCGCCGCCGTATCGTCGCTCGCCCCCGGCGGTGTCGGCCCGACGAGCAACAGCCCCGCGAGGCTGATCAACCCCATCGCCAGCGCCAACAACCACACGCTGCGGCGCACGCCAGGCGTCGCCACGGTGCGCACGCCATCGGCATCCGTCCGCACCTTCGTCGCGCGCGTGTCACCCGCCATCGGCGCCTGGTTCCCCCTGCGGCACCATAGGAAGAGCGTCCGGCGCGGCGCAAGTCCGGCCTCCCCCTTTGACAAAGGGGACCGAGGGGGATTTTCCCGCCGCAACTACCCGGACGTCACTGTGCCAGGTCGCGGGTGATCTCGCGCACCGTCGGATGATCCATCAGCCGGTTGATCTTGGGGTTGGCGAGCAGCGCGCCCATGTCGCCGCGGCGCAGCGCGGCGGCGATCGCCGGATCGTCGAGGACGTCGCTGAACGCCTCGTCGTCCTGCAGGTCGGTCACCTTGTCCATCAGCACCGGGTCAGCCTCGATGCGCTGGCGCATCGTCTCGACCTGGTCGCCGGGCGCCGGGGCCTTTTTGCCGTCCCCGTCCTGCGCGCCCGCGGCCGCCGCGATCGCCAGCGACAGCGAGATGGCACAGACCAATGTTCGGTTGACGATGCCCACGGGACGCTCTCAGTACCACGGCGACCCGACCTGCGCAGCCGGAATCTGCACCGCTCCGGTTCCTCTCCCTCAGGGAGCTTTGCCCAGAAACTCCAATTCAGGCGATGCCACGGATGATTCGGAGAATCACGAAACCACGAAAGACTGAAACCACGAAAAACAAACTCAGGCATTTTAGGCCCTATAGATCTGAGTTTCGTGTTTTCGTACCTTCGAGCTTTCGTGATTCTCTGGTGCGGTGGCACCTTTTTGGGCAAGGCCCCAGAGGAACTTCCTAGCGGCAGCGCAGCCCGTCGGCATCGCCGTCGCAGCGCGGGCGCGCGCCACCCGGCGGGTTCCACGACAGCGCGGCGCATTCGCTGGCATTGCCGAGCACGACAGCGGTGCGAACGGACTGCACGTCGGGTAGGACGGCAGGGCCTGCAGCACCGCGCAACACCCAGCGCACCAGGCCGTCTGCGGCTGACGAGCGGTCCTTGATCACCATGCGCGTGACGCCGCCGGCCGCGCCGGCAGGATCGCTGTAGGTCCAGCGATTGCCGGCCCCGTTGACCGACCAACGCGCGCCGCCGGGAAGCACGGCGTCGATCCCCCCGGCTCCGGACTCGGCGTCGACCACGACGCGCACACCGTTGAGCACCGGGTTCACGCCGCTCCACGGTTTGGGGATCAGCGCCTCGCCCTTGAGC
>CAYVUV010000060.1:0-1525 GCA_964455095.1 uncultured Binatia bacterium (SeqCode) | reverse complement strand
CCGCGAGCGCGACATGTCGGCCCGGTAGAAGCGCTCGAAGATCCGCGGCAGGTGCTCCGACGTGATCCCCACGCCGTTGTCCCGCACGCTCAGCTCGACGCCGCCCTCGTGCGCGCGCGACACGACGGTCACCAGCCCGCTGGTGCCCACGTACCGGAGCGAGTTGTCGATCAGGTTGGTCAGCACCTGGCGCACCGCATCGGGATCGGCCTCGATCGTGGCGCCCGAACCTTCCACCCGCAACTCGAAGCGCGTGTCCCGCGCCGCCGCCCGCTCGGCCAGCGTGGCCCACACCTCGCGCGCTGCCAGCGCCACGTCCACCGTCTCCGCGCGCGGCTGCCAGCGCCCCGACTCGATGCGCGACAGGTCGAGCAGGTCGTCCACCAGCCGCTGCATCCGGTGCGCATTGCTCAGGATGATCTTGAGGAACTCGCGGCCCGTCGTCGCATCGGGCGAGTCGGTGAGGAGCGTCTCGGCGTAGCCCGAGATGCTGGTGAGCGGCGTCTTCAACTCATGCGACACGTTGGCCACGAAGTCGCGCCGCACCGTCTCCAGGCGCCTCAGCTCCGTCAGGTCATGCAGCACCAGCACCGCGCCCTCATTGTCCAGGGGCCGCGCGTTCACCAGCAGCGTGCTCCCGTCGAGGTCGAGCTGGCGATCCTGCACCGCCTGGCCCTCGAGCACCGAGGTCACGATCTCCCGCGCCGACTTGGAGCGGAACAACTGCCGCACGTCGGGCAGCGGTTGCTCCGCCTCGTAACCCAGCAGCCGCCGCGCCGCCGCGTTCGCCGTGGTGATCTTCCCCCGGCCATCAGCCGCGATCACCCCCTCCAGCATCGATTCCACCAGCGCCGCCGAAGCCGACTGCTCGTTCTTGAGCTGCGCGAAGCGTTCATCCAGCTGCCGGTGCATCTGCCGCACCGCCTGCACCAGGCCATCGATGTCGGGAATGCCGGAACGGGGGAAGCGGGGCAGGGACCCGCTGGCGATGGCGCGCGCCGCCGCGGCCAGGTCGCTCAGTGGGCGCGCGATCGACTGGCCCGCCACGAACGCGAGCCCCGACCCGACGATCAGCGCCACCAGGGCCGCGCCCAGCATCGCCCGGCGCGCCTTCCGCACGATATCGTCGACCTGGACCATGCTGGCCGACACCCGGACGGCGCCGTCCACCGTGGGGATCGCGACGTGCATCTCCAGCGGCGAGATCGCGTCGGCCCGGCGCACGTCCCGCCCCGTCCCGCCCGACAGCGCCGCCTGCACCTCGGGGAACGAGCCTTCCTCGACTGTGGGGATGGCCGCGCGCGCCGTGTCGCCGGTGGCGAGGATGTCGCCGGCACGATCGAACAGCACGATGCGATGGGCACTGCGGCGCTCGAGGCCGCGAAGGACGTCGGTGGGTTTTCCGGAAGCGGTGACGGCGGCGTCGACCAGGCGGGCCTCGAGTTGCAGGCTTCGCTCGAGTTCATCCTCGAGATTGCGCTGCAACGACCGCCCCGCGGTCCAGACGAGGATGGCGACGGTAAAG
>CAYVUV010000059.1:0-3946 GCA_964455095.1 uncultured Binatia bacterium (SeqCode) | reverse complement strand
CACGCCGGCGAGCACCTCGCCGCGCAGGCCGGTGTTGATGCCGAACAGGGTCAGGCCGCCGTAGGCGCAGCCGCCGTAGAGTGCCAGCAGCTCGGGGTGGTTCTCGAGCAGCATGGCGACATGACCGGGTCGGCCGTCGTCAATGGGCCCGAGGCGGCGCAGGAGGAAGTGCGCCAGACGCACCGACTCGTCGCGAAACTGGCGATAGGTCCAGGTGCGGTCGCCGTGCATCAGCACGACCTTGCCGGCCGTCGCCGGATGCTGCGCGCGCGCATCGATCTGCGCTCCGATCAGGAACGGCGCGTCGAACGCCAACGGTTGTGTGCCCACGTCCTACCTCCTGGAAGTCTCCGACCTCCCCCTTTGGCAAAAGGGGATCGAGGGGGTTTCGCCGCATGGTTGGTGACCGCCAGAAGATAGGGGGCGAGGCTTCACCGGTTCAAGGGCGGCGGCGAATTTTCCGCCATTCGCCAGCCCCAGATGCGCACCAGCGCCAGGGCGACGGCGATGAGCCCGACCGACAGCCCGACCCACAGGCCGACCACGCCGAGCCCCGACCAGAAGCACAGCGCGTAGCCGACCGGCAGCCCGAGCAGCCAGTGGCCGAGCAGGTTGGCGATCATCGGTGTGCGCGTATCGCCGAGGCCGCGCAGGGCGCCGTTGGCCACCACCTGCAGGCCGTCGAAGAGCTGGAAGAGCGCCGCGACGGCGAGCAGCGAGACGCCGATGTCGATGACGTCAGGCGCGCTGGTGAAGATGCGCACCATGACGCGCGGCGCGCCGATGAAGATCAGGCCCGAGCCGAGCATGAACAGGGCGCCGAGCAGCAGCGCCGTCCACCCGGCGCGCGCCGCCGCCGCGCGCTCGCCGCGGCCGAGCGCTTGGCCGACGCGCACGGCCGCCGCTCCCGAGACGCCGAGCGGCACCATGAAGGTCAAGCTGGCGAGGCTGAGCGCCACCTGGTGGGCGGCGAGCGAGGCGGCGTCGAGGCGGCCGGCGAGCACGGTGGCGGCGGCGAAGACGCCGACTTCGAGCACGCGCTGCAGCGCGGCGGGGATGCCGAGCCGCACCAGCTCCGCCAGGCGCGCCCACTCGAGGTGCACCGGCGTGCGCCGCAACGCGCCGCCGCTGCGGCGATCCTGGCGCAGCGTGAACCAGAGCAGCACCAGGGCCATGTAGAGGCGCGAAACGGTGGTGGCCCAACCGGCGCCCTCGGCGCCGAGGGCGGGCAGGCCGAGGTGGCCGAAGATGAAGGCCCAGGCGCCGATGACGTGGATCACGTTGGCCGAGATGAACGCCACCATCACCGCCTTCACCATCCCCATCGCTTGCAGGTACTGGCGCAGGGCGGTGTACAGCAGCAATGGCCACATGCCCCAGGTCACGGCGCGCAGGTACGGCTCGGCGGCGCGCACCACCGACTCCTGCATGCCGAGCAGCGGCAGGTAGGGAATGCCGGCGAAGATCAGCCCGGTGAGCGCGATCGCCAGCCCGGTGGCGAGGGCGATGCCGTGCACCAGGGCGCGGTGCATGTCCTCGGCGCGGCCGGCGCCAAACGCGCGCGCGACCATGTAGTCGAGCCCGAGCAGCATGCCGATGCCGAAGATGGCGACGGTGAAGAACAGGTTGGCGCCGACGCTGACGGCGCCAATCGCCTCGGCGCCGACGCGGCCGACCATCATCGTGTCGATCAGCCCCATCGCCATCCACCCCAGCTCGGCGGCGACCACCGGCCAGGCGAGCGCGAACATCGGCCGCAGCTCCAGGCGCAGGCCCTCGCGCACTCGGGCGAGGCGGGTCGCGTGTGCCATCAGCAACCCCTCGACGTGTGGGACAGATGGACCGGCTCCGGCTTCCCCCTTTGGCAAAGGGGGATCGAGGGGGATTTGTCCGAACGATCCGGGTGCCGCCTCGTGTTGCGGGTGTGCAACGGCATGTAGTGCCGCAGCCACGCGCGGCGCGCGCCACGGCGGCCGGCGCAATGGCCGCGCTGGTCAACTGGCGGGCACGCTTGAAGCAGGGATGAACGCGTGAAGAGATGGATACGCACGGTAGAGCGCCGATTCGACTCGTTGGGTGAGCAATCCGTGCTTATCGTGGTTCGCGGGCCCGTTCGACAAGGCCCGCCTTTCGCCAGGTGAGGAATCGATGACCTGCACGCTTTCGCAGATGTTGGCGCTCATCGCCATCGGCGGACTCGCCCTGGCGGCGTGCGGAGTGTATCGCGCCACCACCGGCGTGCGCCGGCACCGGCGTGATCCCGCCCGTTCGCTGGCGCTGATGCGCGGCTTTCGACTCACTGTCGTTGGCCTGTGCGCGGCGGGCGTGGCCGCCGGCTGGCTGTGGGACCTGGGCTGGTTGATCGGCCTGTCGCTGATCATCGGCGGCGAGGAGTTTCTCGAATCGACGGTGATGATCGCCGCCCTGTCGCGCCAGCGCGCGGGCCGGAGTGAGCCCGCCACCTGGCAGCTGCCGCCGATGCGGCTGACTATGCCCGACCTGTTCGCCGGCGCCCCGACGCTGCGGCCGCGACGCTAGAGCTTTCGCCGCGGCGCGGCGCGTGGTAGGCGCCCTCGATACCATTCTACCTGCGAGGAGACCTCCATGGGCGATGCCCCGACCATCCACGGCGATTGCGCGCCGCGCTTTCAGGCGGTGAAGCGCACCTTCGAAGAGAACTTCCAACAGCGCGACGAGGTCGGGGCCGCGGTGGCCATCACGCTCGACGGGGTGCCGGTGGTCGATCTGTGGGCCGGGCACGCCGATCAAGCCAAGACGCAACCGTGGGGCCGCGACACGATCGCCAACGTGTACTCGACCACCAAGGGCATGACCGCGCTCTGCGCCCATCAGCTGGTCGATCAGGGCCGGCTCGACCTGGATGCGCCGGTCGCCGAGTACTGGCCGGAGTTCGCCCAGGAGGGCAAGGGCGAGCTGCCCGTGCGCTGGTTGCTCAGCCATCGCTCGGCCCTGCCCGCCGTGCGTGCCCTGCTGCCGGGCGAAGCGCTGTACGACTGGGAGGCGATCACGGCAGCCCTGGCGGCCGAGAAGCCGTGGTGGGAGCCGGGCACGCAGCACGGCTACCATGCGGTGACGTTTGGCTGGCTGGTCGGCGAGGTCGTGCGCCGAATCGCCGGCAAGAGCCTCGGCACCTACTTTCGCGACGCCATCGCGACGCCGCTCGGGCTCGACTTCCACATCGGCCTGCCCGAGCGCGAGCACGCCCGCGCCGCGCAGATGAGCGACATCCCGATGGTCGTGCCCGAGGGGGGCCTCAACCTGGCGCAGGTGATCATGTCGGATCCCGAGGGGATGTCGGCGCGCGCCTTCATGAATCCGCCCTCGATGGCGCTCGGGCCCAACACGCCGCAATGGCGCAGCGCCGAGATCCCCGGCGCCAACGGTCACGGCACGGCGCGATCGCTGGCGCGCGTGTACGGCGCGCTGGCGCGCGGCGGTGAGGTCGACGGCATCAACGTGCTCAGCCCCGAAGGCATCGCGCGTTGCCACAGCGAGCAGAGCGTCGGGCCCGACGCCGTGCTCATGATCACGACGCGTTTCGGACAGGGCTTCATGCTGTCGCAAACGCAGCCCGATACGAAGTTCGGCCCCAACCCGCGCGCCTTCGGGCACCCCGGCGCCGGCGGTTCGATCGGCTTCGCCGACCCCGACGCCAAGCTCGGCTTCGGCTACGTCATGAACCGCATGGGCCCGCATATCCTGCTCGACCCGCGCGCCGTGGCGCTGATCGAGTCGGCCTACGCCTGCCTGCGCGGCTGACCGTTCTTTCCTCTCCCGGATGGGAGAGGAGAAGCGGTGCAACACGGTGGGCTTCGCCGCCATTTCATCCCCCTCATCCTGACCTTCTCCCATCCGGGAGAAGGAACCGTTGTTCGACGGATGCGGAAATTGGACGCACAAGCCCGCAGCCATTGATCCCGGCGGC
>CAYVUV010000058.1:0-6510 GCA_964455095.1 uncultured Binatia bacterium (SeqCode) | reverse complement strand
GTGCATCCCGAGTCGCATCAGCAGTGCGGGCGTGAAAAAAGGATGGCGATTAAACAAAAGACGCGGCTATGCCGCCAACGGAGCCGTGTGCTCAGTTGCAACCAGCCTTCCAATGGGTAACCCCTCCTTGGAAAGGAGGGGAACCGGACTCAGGCTGGACAGCGCGAACGACCGTGTCGTAGCGTGCCGCTCATGGCAGACGAGCTGGCGAATCTCGATGCGACGGCGCAGGCCGAGCTGGTGCGCAAGGGCGACATGAAGCCGATCGAGCTGGTCGATGCGGCGATCCGCCGCATCGAGCGACTCAACCCCCAACTCAACGCGGTCATCACCGAGCGTTTCGAAGAAGCGCGGGCGCTGGCGCGCGGCGGCGAGCTGCCCGACGGGCCGTTTCGCGGCGTGCCGTTGTTGCTCAAGGATCTCGGCGCGCATCTCGCCGGCGACCCGGTGCACTGCGGCATGCGCTTCCTGCGCGAGCTCGGCTGGCGCGAGCCGGGCGAGACGTTTCTCGGCGCGCGCTACCACGCGGCCGGGTTCGTCGTGTTGGGGCGGACCAACACGCCCGAGCTCGGCTTGCTCCCGACGACGGAGCCCGAGGCGTACGGTCCGACGCGCAATCCGTGGAACCCGGAGCATTCGTCGGGTGGATCGAGCGGCGGAGCAGCCGCGGCGGTGGCGGCGGGCATGGTGCCGGTGGCGCACGCCAGCGATGGCGGCGGGTCGATCCGCATCCCGGCCAGCCATTGCGGCCTGGTCGGACTGAAACCGTCGCGCGCGCGCAACTCGTTTGGCCCCGGCCTCGGCGAGCGCTGGGGTGGGTTCTCCGCCGAGCATGTCGTGTCGCGCTCGGTGCGCGACAGCGCTGCGGTGCTCGACGCCACGGCCGGCATGATGCCGGGCGATCCGTACACGGCGCCGTCACCGTTGCGTTCGTATCGAGAAGAAGTCGGCGCCGCGCCCGGCCGCTTGCGTATCGGGCTGATGATCAGCGCGCCGGGCGGCATGCCCGTCCATGCCGACTGTATTGCAGCGGCCGAAGGTGCGGCGCGCCTGTTGACAACGCTTGGTCACCGCGTCGAGTCATCGCATCCGGAGGCGATCGCGGACCCGGATCTCATGCGTTCGTTCGTCACCGTCGTGGCGAGCAGCATCGCGCGCACGTTGGACGTCTGGAGCGACAAGACCGGCCGACGCGTCGGCGCGGCGGACGTCGAGCCGCTCACCTGGGCGGTGGCGGAGCTGGGCCGTACGCTGACCGCAGTCCAGTACATTCGCGCCATCGAGACGGTGCACGCGCTGACCCGGCGCATGTCCACTTGGTGGAGTGGCGGCTTCGATCTGCTGCTGACGCCGACCGCGGGTGCGCCGCCGCCACCGTTGGGCTTCTTCGCATCGGAGCCCGACAACCCGCTCGGCGGTTTCCTGCGCGCCGCGCCGTTCGGCACCTTCACGGCGCCGTTCAACATCAGCGGCCAGCCGGCGATCTCCCTGCCGCTGCACACGAGCCCCGAGGGCCTGCCGATCGGCGTGCAGCTGGTCGCGGCCTACGGGCGCGAGGACCTTCTCTTCCGCGTCGCCGCGCAGCTCGAAGCCGCCGCGCCCTGGGCGGCGCGACGGGCGGTGGTTCACGCGTAGTCTGACAAGCAAGAATGACTCACCACAGAGGACACAGAGTTCACAGAGGAAGAGAAAAGAAAGAACTTCTCGAGTTGGCGGAACTCCGGCTTCTCTCCGGCCGTGTCTTCTCGGTGTCCTCTGTGGTTGAAATTCCGGGATCGCAGGCAGCCCTGATGGTGCGGGATGCCTACTGATCGCACCACCGCCGGCATCGTCCTCGGGACGCTCGTGCACACGGTGCTGATGCCCGGCATGGTGATCGTCGGGTTTCCGTACCTGCTGTATGGTTCCAACCTCGACACGCCGCTCCCGGCGCTCCCCGGCCTCGGGCTCGCCGGCGCCGCGCTGATCGTCGTCGGGCTTGCCATCGGCTCGTGGTGCACCTGGGAGTTCATCTTCTCCGGCCGCGGCACGCCCAACCCGCTCGATCCGCCGCGCTTTCTGGTCGCCGGCGGACTCTACCGCTACGTCCGCAACCCGATGTACATCGGCGTGCTGGCGATCATCCTCGGCGAAGGGCTGTGGTTCGGCTCGCTCGCTATCGTGCTGTACACGGGCGTCGTTTTCCTCGTCTTCAACCTCTTCGTCTTTCTGTACGAAGAGCCAACTCTGCGCCGCATGTTCGGCGCCGCGTATGAACAGTACTGCACCAGCGTTCCGCGCTGGTGGCCGCGACGATCGGCCTGAGGCGCGAGCGCTGCGCGTTCTTTGGGCATTGCCCAGGAGAGAGGCAGTGTCCGTGCGCCGGAGAGAGGCTGCCGCCGAAGCATTGGCTTGCGGACTGCGGCGGCGACTAATGGCATTCCGATTGCCCTGCTCGCCAGGCCATGAACCGACTCGCGATGGCGGCGATGGTGGTCATGGTGCTCTCCGGTGCGGAGATGGCGCTGGCGGAACGGGCCCCGAGCTCGATGGCCGAGACGTGCCCGGCCTATGCGGCACGGCTGCTCGATGCCCGTGCGTCGTTGGGCCGTGGTGATCGAGTCGGTGCCGTGGCCGCGCTGCGCGGCGCGCAGGACGCACTCGCCGCGTGCATCCGGCGGACCGGCGGCGGGGTTGCCCTGGCGTCGCGCAGCTCGCTCGCGCCGCGGGGCTAGCGCCCCGCGCGGTTAGAAGCCGCGGTTGGCGCGCTTGATCGCGCTGTCGATCTCGGACTGATTCACCGCGCGGCCGGCCTCGATGTCGTTGATCAGGTCCTGCAGCCGCGCCTCCTCGCGCTCGAGCCGGACGCCCTGCGCTGGCTTGGTGTCGTTGGCGGCCTGGGCGACCCGCTGCCGGTTCTGCTCCAACTCTGCCACTTGCGCCGCGTTGGAGTCGGCGGCGGAGACCTGAGTCGCCAATGCCAGCGCCGCAAGCGCGAGCGCCATGGTCTTGGTCATCGTCGTCATGTGCTCCTCCTTGGTTGAATGAATGCAACCCTTTGATGTGGCGCGGGCGGCCAGGTTTCAGTTTGGCGAAGCCGCCCGTTGGGTGTGTCCATGGTATCGGGGCGCTCGCACTCCGCAACGTCGCCGGCAAAGATCGTTCGTTTCGGTCGCGTGCCTCCCGTCACGCGCGCTCGGCGGCCCACTGGTGGCGCAGCTGCCAACGCTTGGCGAGCGAGAAGATCACCGGGTAGACCAGCAGCTCCATCAGAAAGCTGACGGCGATGCCGCCGATCAGCGGCGCGACCAGGCGGCGCGTGACGTCGGCGCCGGTGCCGGTGGCCCAGAGCAGCGGCAAGAGGCCGATCATGTCGGTGGCGACGGTCATGGTCTTCGGCCGAATGCGTTTGACGGCGCCTTCGTGCACGGCGGCGAACAGGTCGTCGCGGTTGCGCATGCGCCCTTCGGCGACGAAGCGGTCGAAGGTGTTGTCGAGGTAGAGCAGCATCACCTGCCCGGTCTCGGCGTCGACGCCGAGCAGCGCGATGATGCCCACCCAGACGGCCAGGCTGATGTTGTAGTCGAGGAACCAGAGGAACCAGAAGGCGCCGATGAGACTGAACGGCACGGCGAGCAGCACGACGCCGACGCGAAACCAGCTCTGGTTGGCGATGTAGAGCAGCAGCACGATGAGCACGAACGTGATCGGGATGACGATCTGCAGCCGCCGGTTGGCTTGCTCGAGGTACTCGAAGCGCCCCGACCAGACGCGGCTGTAGCCGGGCGGCAGCGGCACCTGCTCGGCGGTGACGCGCTTGGCCTCCTTGACGTAGCCGCCGAGGTCGCGCCCGGCGATGTCGACGAAGATCCACGCCGTGCGGCGCGCGTTCTCGCTGCGGATCATCGGCGGCCCCGGATTGATGCCGATGTGGGCCAGCTGGCCGAGCGGCACCTGCTGGCCCGCCGGCGTGGCGATGAGGATCTGCTGCAGCGCCGGCAGGTCGTCGCGCAGCTCGCGCGCGTAGCGCACGTTGAGCGGGTAGCGCTCCAGGCCCTCGACGGTGGTGGTGATGTTCATGCCGCCGACGGCGGTTTGGATGACGTCCTGCACATCGCCGGTGGTCAGCCCGTAGCGCGCCGCCTGCAAGCGATCGATATCGATGTCGAGGTAGTAGCCGCCCAGGGTGCGCTCCGGATACGCGCTCAGCGTGCCGCCAATGGTGCGCATGGCGCTCGCGGTCTGGTCGGCGAGCTCGCTCAACACGTGCAGATCGGGGCCGAGGATCTTGATGCCGACGGGGGTTTTGATGCCGGTGGAGAGCATGTTGATGCGGTTCTCGATCGGGTACGGCCAGGCGTTGGCGACGCCGGGGAAGCTCACCGCCTGGTTGAGCCCGCCGTGTTGCGTGCCGTCGGGATCGACCCAGCCGTACTTGAGCTCGTCGGTGGTGATGCGCCGCGCCTCGGGCCAGAACGTCCTGGTCAGCGGCCACTTGAGCCAGTCGGGCCAGTCGCTGAAGAAGTAGCCCACCGGGCGCGTGCGCCACTGGTCCGGATCGGTCTGCAGTTGCACCA
This sequence comes from uncultured Binatia bacterium (SeqCode), assembly GCA_964455095.1. Classification (GTDB taxonomy): domain Bacteria; phylum Desulfobacterota; class Binatia; order HRBIN30; family CADEER01; genus CAYVUV01. The sequence goes on along the minus strand of CAYVUV010000058.1, from coordinate 1,954 downwards.
CCGTCTCGATCATCGACAGCGGCGCCGGGTCGGTGGCGCTGTCGGCGCGGCCGATCTTGCCGTGCACGCTGACCACCTCCGGAAACGTCTTGATCAGCTTGTCGGTCTGCTGCAGCAGCTCCTTGCTCTTGGTGACGCTGATGCTCGGGTCGGTGGTCGGCATGTACAGCAGGTCGCCTTCCTCGAGCGGCGGCATGAACTCCTCGCCGAGCTGGCTGATCGGGTACAGCGTCGAGGCACCGAGCACCACCACCACGATCAACGTGAAGATGGGGTGGCGCATGACGATGCGGAAGAGGGGGTCGTACACGGCCATCGAAACGCGGTTGATCGGGTTGCGCTCTTCGGCCGGGATCTTGCCGCGAATGAAATAGACCATCAGCACCGGCACGACGGTGATGCCGAGAATCGCGCCGGCCGCGATGGCGAAGGTTTTGGTGTAGGCGAGCGGCTTGAACAGCCGGCCCGACTGCTCGCCGAGGACGAAGATGGGCAGGAAGGCGGCGGTGATGACCAGCAGCGAGAAGAACAGGCTCGGCCCGACTTCCTGCGCCGCGGCGAGAATGACGTCGGCCTGCGTGCGCGGCACGCCGCCGGCCGCGACGCGGTCGCGCTCGCGCTCGAGGTGCTTGTGGGCGTTCTCGATCATCACCACGCCGGAATCCACCATCACGCCGATGGCGAGGGCGAGGCCGCCGAGGCTCATGATGTTGGCGTTGATGCCGAGCACCTGCATGACGAGGATCGAGATCAGCAGCCCGACGGGCAGCACCGCGACGGCGACGATGGCGCTGCGCACGTGGGCGAGGAAGACCAGGCAGATCAGCGCGACGACGGCGAGCTCTTCGATCACCGCCTCGCGCAGTGTGCCGACGGCGCGGTCGATGAGCGCCGAGCGGTCGTACGTGGTCTTCACCGTCACGCCGGGCGGCAGGCCGTCCTCGAGCTCGAACAGCGTCGCCTTGGCTTCCTGGATGACCTTGAAGGCGTTCTCGCCAAAGCGCGAGATGACGACGCCGCCGACGGCCTCGCCGAGGCCGTTGTAGTCGCCGATGCCGCGCCGCATCTCGCCGCCGATCTGCAGCGTCGCGACGTCGCCGAGCATCACCGGCGTGCCGTTCTCGCCCATTCCGACGACCACCTGGGCGAGATCGTCGAGGCCGCGCAGATAGCCGCGGCTGCGCACCATGTACTCGTGCTCGGCGAGCTCGATCACCGAGCCGCCGACGTCGTTGTTCGACCGCTCGATGGCTTCGGTGATGGCCTTGAGCGGCAGCTGGTAGGCCTGCAGCCGCTGCGGGTCCAGGACCACCTGGTACTGGCGCACGAAGCCGCCGATCGGTGCCACCTCCGACACGCCTTCGACGGCGGTGAGCGGGTAGCGCAAATACCAGTCCTGCAGGCTGCGCAGCTGGGCGAGGTCCTGGTTCGCCGGCAGCAGCGGCTTGCCGGTGAGCGGGCAGTTCCCGGGCGCATCGAACGCCCGCACGCGCACCAGTGCGGCGCGCCGCTCGGCGGGCGCGTCGTCGGGTTTGCCGTACCAGTGCTGGTCGCGCGGATCGCGCCACAGCCCCTTGGGATAGTCGGGCGAGTAGTAGCCGGGGTAGAGGACGTACTGGTACACCCAGCCGACGCCGGTGGCGTCGGGGCCGAGCTTGGGCTCGACGCCCTTGGGCAAACGGTCGCGGGCGAAGTTGAGATACTCGAGCACGCGGCTGCGCGCCCAGTAGATGTCGGTGCCGTCTTCGAAGAGCACGTAGACGAACGACAGCTCGAACATGCTGTAGCCGCGCACGTAGGTGGAGCCGGGCACGGCGAGCATGGCGCTGGTGAGCGGGTAGGTGACCTGGTCGTCCACCACCTGCGGGTTCTGGCCGGGGTACTCGGTGACGATGATCACCTGCACGTCGGAGAGATCGGGAATGGCGTCGAGGCGGATGTTGTACGTGCCCCA
>CAYVUV010000057.1:0-5770 GCA_964455095.1 uncultured Binatia bacterium (SeqCode) | reverse complement strand
ATGCAGGCCTCGGCGGCCCAGTCGATCAGCTGCGCGTCGAAGCGGCCGCAGGTCTGGAAGGCGCGGCTGAAGAGGAAGTCGCCGGTGACCAGCGTATCGGCCGGCCCGTACTTGAGCAGGGCGGAGTCGCGGCCGCGGCGGATGCTGCTGCCGTCGATGATGTCGTCGTGCAGCAGGCTGGCCGAGTGGATCAGCTCCAGCGCCACGGCGACGTCGACGATGTCGTTCAGCACCGTGCCGCCACAGGCGCGAAAGATGAGCACGGTGACGCTGGGGCGCACGCGCTTGCCGCCGGCGTTGATGAGATAGGTGGCGATGTCGCTCAGGCGGGGTTCGCGCGAGCGCAGCAGCTGGACCAGGCGCTGCTCGACGAGCTCGAGCTCGGCCGCCACCAGCACTGCGGGCGCCGGCGACGACGGGCGCACCTGAGCGGTGCGAGCGGTGCTCGATCGATCCACCGATGATTCCTTTGACGGCGATAATGTTCAGATTGCCATCCGCTGTCAAGGTAACGGAAGCCGCCTGCGACACGGCGCAGCGCGCGTTGCTTTTGCACTGGTGAGCCGTTAGGTTCCGCGATCATGTCCAGTCGGTTGCCGGTGCCCGCGGAGATCCGCCGCCTGGGGACGCAGTCGCTGCGCATCCTGTGGAGCGACGGTCACCAGTCCGAGTACGCCAACCAGTTGCTGCGCGATCACTGCCCGTGTGCCGAGTGTCGCGAGCGGCCGCGGCACTCGCTGCCGGTGGCGCGCGGGCAGGGGGCCGAGCTCTACGCCGTGCAAATCGGCCTGGTCGGGCGCTATGCGGTCAGCATGCAGTGGAGCGATGGACACGACACGGGCATCTACAGCTACCAGACGCTGCGCGAGCTCTGCCCGTGCGACCGCTGCCACCCGGCGGCGGTCGCGGCGGCCGGAAAGGCGACATGACGACGATCGATGACGTGCGCGAGCGCCTGACCGAGGTGCGCCCGGTCGGGTTGAACCGCGACATCGTCGCCGCCGGCATGGTGCGCGAGGTCGGCATTCGCGACGGCGCCGTGACGGTGCAGCTGGTGCCGGGGCCGTTGCCGCCGGGCGTGGTGCAGGCGACGGTCGAGGACATTCGGCGCGTCGTCGGGGCGCTCGAGGGCGTCGCATCGGTCGACGTGCAGCTGTTGCGCGCCGGTGCCGCCGCCGAAGCGGCGCCGTTGCCGGGCGTGCGCGACATCGTCGCGGTGTCGAGCACCAAGGGCGGTGTGGGCAAGTCGACCGTGGCGGTGAACCTCGCCTGTGCCATGGCCCAGCTCGGCTTGCGCGTCGGCCTGCTCGACGCCGACGTGTACGGTCCCAGCATGCCGATGATGCTCGGCCTCTCCGGCCGGCCGCGCGTGGTCGACAAGAGCCAGGTGGTGCCGCTGGAGCGCTACGGCGTGAAGGTGATCTCGATGGGCTTCTTCGTCGACGACAACACGCCGGTGATCTGGCGTGGCCCGCTGGTTACCGGGTTGCTGCGCCAGTTCCTCAAGGACGTGCAATGGGGCGAGCTGGACGTGCTGCTCATCGACATGCCGCCGGGCACCGGTGACGCGCAGCTGACGCTGGTGCAGCAAGTGGCGTTGTCCGGTGGGGTCGTCGTCACCACGCCGCAGGATGTGTCATTGCTCGACGTCGAGCGCGGCGTGGCGATGTTCAACCAGGTCAACACGCCGGTGCTCGGCGTGATCGAGAACATGAGCTACTACGAGTGCCCGCACTGCCATACCCGCGAGGACGTCTTCGGCAGCGGCGGCGGCGCTCGCCTCGAGCGCGAGTACGGCCTGCCGTTGCTCGGCGAGATCCCGCTGCGGCCCGAGATCCGTGCCGGGGGGGATGCGGGCACGCCCATCGTCGTGGCGGAGCCGACCCACCCGGTCAGCCGGCAATACCTGGACATTGCCCAGCGCGTGCTCGATGCCATCGATGCCGAGCGCGACCAGGCCCCGGCGCCGCGCATCGTCGGCTGAGGGCGGCGCGCGGCGCTCGCGCGGTCCGATCCCGGTTTACCCTCCGCGGGGCGTATGGTAGCGTCCGCGCGTTTCACCGAGCGGGAGGATGGTCGCCCATGGCGACGATGATCACGGAAGAGTGCATCAACTGCGGCGCCTGCGAACCCGAGTGCCCGAACGCGGCGATCTACGAGGGCGGGGCGCCCTGGGAGCTGGGCGGCGCGACGCATGCGGCGGTGCGGCAGGACACCTACTACATCGCGGCGGAGAAGTGCACGGAATGCGTCGGGTTCTTCGAGAAGGAGCAGTGCGCGGCGGTGTGTCCGGTCGATTGCTGCCTGCCAGACCCCAACCTGGTCGAGAGCGAGGCGCAGTTGATCGAGCGGGCGCGCCACCTGCACCCTGAGGTCGCGTTCGGCGAGTCGTTTCCGTCGCGCATGCGCAAGTAGCGGTTGCGCACACCGGCTGGCCCGGTCGCCCGCGGGCCTGGGGAGAGCATCGAATTCATGGAGATCAACGGCATTGCGCACGTCATGCTCACGGTGAGCAACTTCGCCGCCTGCGCGCCGTTCTACGAACGCCTGCTCGCCTTTCTCGGTCTGCAGGCGGTGATCCAGAGCGACGTGATGCTGTACTACGTCGGTGGGCGCACGGCGGTCGGCATCGTCAAGGGCGACGACGCGTTCCGCCAGGAGCGCTTCGTCCAGCAGCGCGTCGGGCTGCACCACGTCTGCTTCCGCGCCCGCGAGCGGGCCGACATCGACGCACTGCACGGGCTGTTGTGCGAGATGGGCGCGACGATCGTGCACCCGCCCGAGGAGGGGGTCTGGGCGCCGGGGTACTACTCGGTGCTGTTCGAGGACCCCGACGGCATTCGGCTCGAGTGCAACCACGTGCCGGGCAAGGGGTTGCTCGCCCCGTCCGGCGGGTGAGCGAGGAGATCCGGCGCCGGTTTCTATGTCACGTTCCTCCTTCGCGCTGTTCAACCTGGCGCTCATCTTCGGCACCCTGGTGATCGGCATCCGCGCCTTTGCCCGCGCGCATCCGGACACCTCCGACGTGCGCGGCTCGCGCATGCTCGGCTCGCGCGTGCGGGCGTGGTACTTCAGCAACCTCGATCCGTTCGTCGACCTGTTCGCCGAGCGCGGCGTGCCGCCGATCGCGATTACGTACGCGCAGATCGCCGCCAGCCTGTTCAGCGCCATCGCCTATGCCACCGGCGTGATCTACACCGCCGGGTTTCTGGTCCTGTTCACCGGCACGCTCGACATCCTCGACGGCAAGGTGGCGCGGCGCACCAACGGCGACAGCCGGCGCGGCGCGTTCCTCGATTCGGTGATCGATCGCTACGCCGAATTTTTCGGCTACCTGGGCATCATCGTGTTCTTTCGCTCCGGCTGGATCGTCTGGGCGACGCTGTTCGCGATCCTCGGTGGCATGATGGTGAGCTACGCCCGCGCGCGCGCCGAAGGGCTCGGCGTGCGCTGCGAGATCGGCCTGCTGCAACGGCCGGAGCGCTTCGTGCTGCTCGGCTTCGGCTCGATCTTCAGCTCGATCGCCGTCCACCTCTTCGGTGGCCACCACGGACTCCTCGCCGGCACGGTGCTGGTGCTGGCGGTGTTGGGCAACCTGACGGCGGTGCAGCGTATCGTCTACATCAGCCGCGAGCTGGCGGGAGATCGGCATGCGTGAGTTGCGCGGCAAGGGGTGGCGGGTGTGGGGCTATTTCACCTGGATGCTGGGCGCCGGGGTGGTGCTCGACAGCTCGGCGCTGTGGTTGGGACGGCTGTTGCTGATGATCGGCGCGGCGCTGTTTGCGGCGGGGGTGTGGCAGTCGCTGCAGGCCCCGCGCGAGGTGGCGTCGTGAACAGCAAGGCCGTGCGCATCGCGTTCAGCGTCGTCGTCTCGGCAGTATTTCTCGGTTTCGCGGTGCGCAATGTCGAGTGGGGCGAGGCCCTGCGCGCCCTGCGCGGCGCCAATTACCTGTGGATCCTGCCCACCATCCCGATCAGCATCTGGACGCTCTACATCCGCGGCCAGCGCTGGCGCGTTTTCCTCCACGCGGTGCGCGTGCCGCCGCTGCGCTCGCTGGTGGCGGCGACCAACATCGGCTTCATGGCCAACATGGTGTTGCCGCTGCGCATCGGCGAGGTGGTGCGCCCGGTGCTCGTCAGCCGGCGCGAGCACTTGCCGCTCAGCGGGGTCCTCGCCAGCGTGCTGCTCGAGCGCATCTTCGACATGTTCACCATCCTGTTTCTGTTCGGCATCGCGGCGAGCATCGTCTCGGTGTCCGACCAGGTGCGCCAATGGGGCTACATGCTCATGACCCTGGCGCTCGGCGTCGGCGCGGCGATCGCGTTGATGCGCTGGCAGGAGGCGCGGGCGCTGCAGCTGGCCCAGTGGGTCTGCGGCGCGCTGCCGGCGCGCATCGGCGAGGGGCTCTACGGTTTCGTGCGCGGCTTCGTGCAGGCGCTCGAGATGCTCGACAGCCCCGCGGCCTTCGCGCGCGCGCTGGCCTGGTCGCTGTACTTGTGGCTGGTGATTGCCAGTACCTACGTCTTTGCCTTCCAGGCGTTCCACCTGCCGGTGCCGCTGCTGGTCGGCTCGGTGGTGCTGACGGCGGTGGTGGCGATCGCGGTCTCGGTGCCCTCGGCGCCCGGTTACATCGGGTCGTATCAGCTCGGCTGTGTGCTCGGGCTGGCGATTTTCGGCGTCGCCGAAAGCGATGCGATCGCGTTCTCGCTGATTGCGCACCTGGTGCAGTTCGTCAGCGTCATCGGCGCCGGCCTGTACTCGCTGTGGACCGAGAACATCAGTTTCCGCGAGGTCGAGTCGGTCGAGGGGAGCGATGAGGCCGCGGCTTGAAGGCAAGACCATCGCGGTCGGCCTGAGCGGCGGCATCGCCTGCTACAAGGCGGCGGAGCTGGTGCGCTTGCTGCGCGGCGCCGGGGCGCGCGTGCGGGTGGTGATGACGCGCCACGCGCAGGAGTTCATCACGCCGCTGACGCTGCAGACGTTGTCGGGCGAGCCGGTCTCGACCGACCTGTTCGATTTGACGCAGGAATCCGAGATCGGCCACATCCGACTCGCCGACACGGCCGACGCGGTGGTCGTCGCGCCGGCGACGGCCAACCTGATCGGCAAGGCGGCGGCCGGCATCGGCGACGATCTGCTCGGCGCGGTACTGTTGGCGACGCGCGCGCCGGTGCTGTTGGCGCCGTCGATGAACGTGCACATGTGGGAGAATCCGCTCGTGCAGGCCAACCTCGAGCGCCTGCGCGCGCGCGGCTGCCGCATCGTCGCGCCCGGGGTCGGCTTCCTCGCCTGTGGCTACGAGGGGGCGGGGCGCCTGGCGGACCCGGCCGACATCGCGGCGGAGGTCGAGCGCGCCGTGGCAGTGCAGGACTTCAGCGGTCGAAAGATTCTGGTGACGGCGGGGCCGAATCGCGAGCGCATCGATCCGGTGCGCTTCATCTCCAACCGCTCGACCGGCAAGATGGGCTACGCCCTGGCGGCGGCGGCGTGGCGGCGTGGCGCCGAGGTGGTGTTGATCAGCGGGCCGACCGCATTGGCCGCGCCCTACGGCGTGCGCTGCGTCTCGGTCACCACCGCGGCGGAAATGCGCGCGGCCGTGCGCGCCGAGATCGAGGCGGCGGAGATTCTGCTGATGGCGGCGGCGGTGGCCGACTATCGCCCGGCGCACCCGGCGGCGCAGAAGCTGAAGAAGACCGCCGGGCCGGTGCAGATCGAGCTCGAGCGCACGGTCGACATCCTCGGCGAGCTGGCCGGGCAGGCGGGCGATCG
>CAYVUV010000056.1:0-2155 GCA_964455095.1 uncultured Binatia bacterium (SeqCode) | reverse complement strand
CGCCGCCGCGAACGATGCGGCGAACGGCGGTGCGGCACTCGCCCACCATGCGCTCGACGCTCGTTCCCTGGATCGGAAAGAAGCGGATCAGGTCTTCGGGAGGCGGCAGGACGACGACCTGCGAGACGCGCTCGTCGTCGGTGGTGGAGGTCTTGTCGGGCTCTTCGGGATGCATCACGCCTTCACGTAGACCCAGCCCTCTTGCAGCCGGCGCACGACCTGGTCGAGTGCCGAGCTGGCCCGGCGCACGCCGGGAAGCAGTTGAACCGTGGCGCCGCGCTCGCGCAGCCGCTCGAGTGTCTGGCCGCAGGCGATGAACGACAGCTCGGGATACGCTGCCTGCAGCGCCGCGATGCGCGCCGGATACGGCGATGCGCCGACGCGCAGCAGGTCGATGCCGCCGATGTTGGCGATGACCTCGACGGCCACCGGCCGTCCGGCGGCGCGCGCGTCGCGCAGCAACCCCTCGATGCCGTCGAGTGCCGGGCCGACGTGACCGGTGTCGGACGAGGCGATGTGGACCAGCACGTGGTCGGCCGAGGCCTGCCGCACCGCTTCGAGGCTGCTGCCGACCAGGCCGGCGCGCTGCACCGGGTCGTCCGGCGCGGTCGCCCACGCCAGCGCGCTCGCGAGGCCGCCCGGCAGCCAGCGATGGGCCTGCCAGCCCACCAGTGCGGCGACCAGCGCGACCGCCAGCAGCGCCACGGCCGCCGGGCGACGCCGCGGCGGCTCGGGGGGCGTGGATGGCGGCGCCGCGTCGCGGTAGGCTGCGCGAACCATCTCCTTGACGAGGCGCGTGCGGCAGACCTGGTCGCGCAGGCGCGGGTCGCTGCCCATCCGCTCGAGCCAATCGGCGTTTTCGCGGGCGTCGAGCTGGCCGTCGACGAAGGCGCTCTGCATCTCGTCGGAGAGGCGCTGCGGCTGGCTCATCGGCGGCTCCCCAGCGCGATGACCTGCGCGCTGGCGCGCTCGTCGGTGAGCGTGTCGCGCAGCGTCGCGCGTGCGCGGCACAGCCGGCTCATGACCGTGCCGATCGGAATGCCCAGCGCCAGCGCCACTTCCGCGTAGCTCAGCTCCTCGAGGTCGACCAGCGTGACCACCTGACGCTGGCCGAGCGGCAGCCGCGCAATCGCGGCGCGCACTCGCGCGACGATCTCGGCTGTTGCACGCTCGTCTTCCGGGGTGGGTGCGGTGCCCGGCATCTCGTCGGCGAGCTCGTCGATGTCGTCGTGGACCCGCTGGCGCCGCAGGTGGTCGCGAAAGCCGTTGTTCAGGATCGCGAACAGCCAGCCCTTGAGTCGCTCGGTGTCGCGCAGTTGCGCGTGGCGCGACAGCGCCTTGAGCAGTGTCTCCTGGACGAGGTCTTCGGCCAAGGCCCGGTCGTGGCACCACGAATAGGCGACCCGGTACAGGGCGGGGCGCCACGACTCGACCTCCTGCCGGAGGCAGTGTGCGCCGAAGAGCAGGCTTCTGAGATCCATGTCCGGTAAGACGCGCGCGAAGCCGCCAGTATTCCACCGACGGCCCCGCGCCGCCACCCGAGAGCGACACCCCGGGGCGGCCGGGACGGAATAAAGGCGCGGCCGCCAGCGTCCAGTCAGCGGGAGACAGGCGGGCCATCCGTTCGCCGCGCCCACCGAGGAGACGACACATGCAACGCAGATTGGCGCTCACGTTGGGCGCGGCAATCCTCACCGGGGCGCTCGGCGCCTGCAGCGCCATGGCGCCCGGCCCCACCGCACAGTCCGAGATGAGAAAGGTCGTGTTCCAGGTCAGCGAGGCGGACCCGAAGAACTGGAACCTGGCGCTGAACAACCTGCGCAACGTCCAGCAGGCGATCGGCAAGGACAAGGTCCTGACCGAGCTCGTCGTCTACGGGCCCGGAATCGCGATGCTGAAGGCCGAATCGAAGGTCGAACCGCGCGTCACGCAGGCGCTGACCGACGGCGTCAGGGTCGTCGCCTGCGAGAACACGATGCACGCGCAGAAGCTCACCAAGGCCGACAGGATCCCGGGCATCGGCTACGTGCCGGGCGGGGTCGTCGAACTGATGGAACGCCAGCGCGAGGGCTGGGCGTACATCCGGCCGTAGGCCACGCGGGGACCGCACCCCATCCCGGCGCAGGCCGGGGCGGGTTCGCCCCTCAGCGGCCGA
>CAYVUV010000055.1:0-2059 GCA_964455095.1 uncultured Binatia bacterium (SeqCode) | reverse complement strand
CAGGCTGAGGCTCACTACCATCATCAGCGCGACCATCAGCTCGCGCGGCCGCCGTTCGCCCAACTCGGTGCCGATCAGCCAGAAGATCACCGCCACGCCTGCCACCGCCACCAGGCGAATGCGCAATAGCGGGGCAAAGATCGCCGGCTCGACGAAGCGACTGTACGCCGCACTCACGGTGAGGAGGGCCAGGACGAAGCCGCAGAAGATGCGCGCACCGCGCCGGCAGCGCGCGAGCCCTTCGCGCTCGAAGCTCGTCCGCAGCGCCGCGTCGTCCACCGCGAGCGGTGCCTCTGCCGCGTAGTGCGGTCGCGGCGCGGATGCCATGACGGGTCTGCGCGCCGGGCGCGCCGACTCAGCGCGCCGCCCGCAGGGTGCGCACCGCGCGGCAGTAGCGCTCGACCGACTGGCTGAAGAGCTGCTGCAACTTGCGCGTGACCGGTCCGGGATGGCCGGTGCCGACGCGGGTTTCGCCGACCTGGATGATGGGTACGATCTCGCTGATCGACGAGGTGAGAAAGGCCTCGTCGGCGCTGCGCAGGTCGCTGGTGGTGAGCTCGCGCTCGACCACCCGCAGGCGGTTGGCGAGCGCCAGGTCGAGCAGCAGGCGTCGGGTCACGCCGGGCAAGATGCCGCCGACCGGGGTGGTCCACACCGCCTTGTTGTGCACCACGAACAACGAACAGGTCGTGCCCTCGGTCAGAAAGTGATCGCCGCGCACGAACAGGCCCTCGAACGAGCCGTGGCGTGCCGCCAGAATCTTGCCCACCACGGCGGGCAGGTAGTTGAGCGTCTTGTGCTCGGGAATGAAGCCGTGGCGCGAGTACGGCAACAGGGTCACGGCGACGCCGTCGCGCTGCTTGTCGGCCAGGTTGCGCTCCACCGCGCGCGACATGATCAACGTCGTCGGCCGCGGCAGCTCGGGCGGCATCACCGTCGCCTCGCTCGGGCCGCGCGTCACCGTCAGGCGCACCCAGGCGTCCGTGCGCGTCAAGCGGTTGCGGCGCAGCAGCTCGGCAATGACCTGGCCCCAATCGTGGTCGGGAAACGGTATTCCCAGCACGCGCGCCGACGCCAGCAACCGCTCGATGTGGTCTTCGAGAGCGTACGCGACGCCGCGATAGGCGCGCATGGTCTCGAACAGTCCGTCGCCGTACAGCAGGCCGCGGTCGTACACGCTGACCGTCGCGCGTTTCGCCGCCACGAAGCGGCCATTCAAGAACACGAAACCCGGCTGATCGATCATCGTTCCTCCCGCCGCATTTGGCTCACAGCATGCGCGCAGACGGCAAAGATTTCAAAACAAATCCTCCGCCGCCTGAACCGTTCGCACCGGCGCCGCCCCGTCGTCGGGCGCCAGCGCGCGCAGCAGCGACTCGGCTTTGAGCCACGTCTCCGCATACTCGCGCTCGGGGTCGGAGTCCACCACGATCCCGCCCCCGGCGTGGTAACCGAGTCCCGCCGCGGTCAGCACCGCGGTGCGAATCGCCAGGTTGAACCGGCTGTCGCCGTCGAGCGACGTCCATCCGATCGCCCCGGTATACAGTCCGCGCGCGCAGGGCTCGAGCTCCTCGATGATCTGCATGGCGCGGATCTTCGGCGCCCCGGTCACCGAGCCGCCGGGAAACACCGCACCGATCAGCTCCGACAGCGCGATCCCCGGGCGCAGCCGGCCGCGCACTTCCGACACCATGTGCTCGAGCAGCGGGAACGGCCGCACCGCCGCCAGGCCGGCGACCTCGACGCTGCCGGGCTCGCACACGCGCCCGAGGTCGTTGCGCTCGAGGTCGACGATCATGACGTGCTCGGCGCGCTCCTTCGGATCGCTGGCCAGCGGGCGCTGCGCCGCCGGGGCGCCGGTCCGGCGCGTGCCCTTGATGGGAAAGGTCGCCACGCGGTTGCCCTCGACCGTGAGCAGGCACTCCGGCGAATTCGAGACCAAGCGCCACTCGCCGCCGTCGACGTAGGCCGCAAAGGGCATGGGGTACGCGCCGTGCCAGGCCGCGAACAGCGCGGCGCCGGCGCCGGCCGCGCCCGGGGCGGCAAAGCGCTGCGCCAG
>CAYVUV010000054.1:0-16154 GCA_964455095.1 uncultured Binatia bacterium (SeqCode) | reverse complement strand
GAACTATTCTCAGCAACGGGCACTTGCGCGCCAAGCTCGTTACAGTCACGCTGCGCACCGCCAATCTCCCTACCAAAGCCCGGTTCATTGGCCCACCGGACCAGACGGCCGCCGCTGGTGTGGGCCTCAGCATGAGCGGATTCCCCTGATCTATTTCAAAGGCTCCTCATCCGCTCGCCCTGAGCCAGTCGAAGGGTCGCCCTGCGGGGCGTTGCGGGGCGTGTCTCGAGACCTACGCCGGTTCGCGGCGGCGGCGGACGCGCGGGGCGTCGTCCGTCGATTCGTCGGGCGCCACCGAGCGCAGGGCGCGGCGATGTGCGGCGGGCCGCTCAGGGGCCGGCTCGTCGCTGGCGGTGCGGTTGATCTGCTCGCGTTCGTCGCGGTTCATGCCGATGGCGGAGAGAATGCGCGCGCCGTGCAGCGAGGCGCCTTCGAGGTGGGCTTTGTAGATGTACGCCCCGTCGAGGTGCGCGCCGCCGAGGTCGGCCCCTTCGAGGTGCGCGCCGCCCAGATAGGCACCTTCCAGATGGGCGCCGCCGAGGTTGGCGTTCTCCAGATGGGCTTCGACCAGGTACGCCGCACCGAGGTGGGCGCCGCACAGATCGGCGCCGGTCAAGTGCGCCTCGACCATATCGGCACCGGTCAGATGCGCCTCGCGCAGATCGGCGCCGCGCAGGTGCACGCCCTGCAGGCTCGCCTCTTCGAGATGCGCTTCGACCAGGTTGGTGCCGTCGAGGCGCGCGTCCTTCAGATCCGCGCCGCGCAGATCGGTACGCCGCAGATCGAGCGGTGGGCCGTCGGCGGCCGCCATCTGGCGGCGGCCGAGGACGGTGAGAATCGCTTGGATGTCTTCGCTCGGCCGCGCCGCCGGGCGCTCGGCATCCCACGCGGCGCGCTGGCGCACGTAGGCGCACAGCAGCTGGAAGATCGGGCTGCTGTCGCTGGCGGACTCGCGCGCCAGGCGTTCGAGGGCGAAGATGGCGCCGAGGCGGACTTCGATTCTGTCGTGGGCCAGTTGTTCGATCGCGCGCGTGACGCGCTCGGTGCGCTGATTGTCCTGCGTCGCGGCCACCGTCGTCGCCAGCGTCTGCTCGGCCGCCAACACACGGCGCCAGAACGCATACGCCACGGCGGCAATGGCGATCCCCGCGGCGGCGAGCAGCACGGTCTGGCGCAGCTCGTTCTCGAGCGCCAGCAGGTCGCGCGGCTCCATCGCCTCGCGCCACGCTTCAACCTGCCACTGCGGCAGCTTCCACGCCAACAGCGCGACGCCGGCGCCGGCGATCAGCACCAGCAGCGCGCGCACCGCCGCGGCGGCACGCGGGCTTGCGGAGGCTTTCGGATCGCTAGCCGCCATGCGGGTGCGGGCTCAAAGTTGGCGGCGCTGGGCCGCGGCAGGCGCGGCGCGAAAGGGGCGGCGGGCGCGGATCGCCTCGGCGCGCGCCTCGATCGCCGCCGCCTCGGCTTCGCCCTTGATCTTGCGCAGCAGCGCGGCGTAGTTGCCGAGGCTGCCGGCGAGATCCGGATGCGCGGGGCCGAGCACCTGCTCCTTGATCGCCACGGCGCGCCGATAGAGCGGCAGCGCTTCGTGATAGCGCCCCTGCGCCAGGTAGACGGCGAGCAGATTGTTCACGCACGGCGCGACGCTCGGGTGCTCGGCGCCGGCGGCCTGCTCCGAGATCGTCAGCGCGCGGCGGCAGAGCGGCTCGGCCTCGTCGTACTGACCCTGGGCGCGGTAGACGAGCGCCAGACTGTTCAGCTTGCGCGCCAGCGACGGATGCTCGGGGCCCTGCACGCGTTCGGCGATGGCAATGGCGCGCCGGTACAGGGGCTCGGCCTCGTCGTATCTCGCCTGCGCGCGGTAGATCTCCGCCAGGTCAGTGAGGGCGCTGGCGAGCTGAGCGTGCTCGGCCCCGCGCTGCTCGGCCACGTGCACCGCCCCGAGCAACAACTTCTCGGCGTCGGTGTAGCGACCCTGTTGGAACGCCTGGCCCGCCTCGTCTTCAGACACTGCCAGTGACGCGCGATCGGCCGTGCGGCCGAACCACTTTGCCCAGAACCCGCCCGTACGCTTCCCCTCACTCATCCGGCTCGCTCCCGAACTTCGCCTCATCGCAACCCGTCGGCTGCGGCCGCGCGCGGGGATCGCCATCTCCGCGGGCCGCGCGCTGCCGCACCACCTCTCATTCGGTACATTCGTGTACTTCTCTATGTCAAGGTGAATGTGCGCCGACACATCACCGCGCGGGTGATGTGCCCCGCGCGGCACATGCGATCTGCCCCATCACCTGCGCCGCCGCGCGGCGCCGCGCGCCCGGCTTGTCATCGCGCACACCGGCGCCATAGAGTGCGCGCGTTCAAGCGCAGAGAGGAGCGACCATGGCCATGCCGTTGGAGGGGTTTCGGGTCATCGATTGGACGATCTGGCAGCAGGGGCCGGTGTGCTCGGCGATGCTCGGCGATCTCGGCGCCGAGGTGATCAAGATCGAAGAGCGCGTCGGCGGCGATCCGGGCCGCGGCATGATGCGCATGAGCGGCGTCGATCTCGGCGAGCGGCCGAACTTCTACTTCGAGGCGAACAACCGCAACAAGAAGGGCATCACGCTCGATCTGAAGAAGCCGGAGGCGAAGGAGATCGTCTACCAGCTGATCGCCAAGTCCGACGTCTTCGTGCAGAACTTCCGCCAGGGTGTCGCCGGCCGGCTGGGCCTCGACTACGCCACGCTGCGCCGCCACAACCCGAAGCTGATCTACGCCACCGCCACCGGGTACGGCCCGGAGGGCGCCGAGAGCGGCGACCCGTCCTTCGACCAGCTCGGCCTGGCGCGCTCCGGCATCATGCTGGCCGCCGGCGAGCCCGACATGCCGCCGCTCGCCATCGCCGGCGGCATCGCCGACCAGATGGGCGCGATCATGCTCGCCTACGGCGTGCTGGCGGCACTGCTGGCGCGCGAGCGCTTCGGCGTCGGCCAGGAGGTCGACGCGTCGCACCTCGGCAGCATGACCATGCTGCAGGGGCTGAGCGTCGCCGCGCGCCTGATGATGGGCTTCGCCATCCCGCGCATGCCGCGGAAGTACCAGGCCAACCCGCTCTGGAACCACTACTGTTGTCAGGACGGCAAGTGGATCTGCCTCGGCATGCTGCAGCCCGACCGCTACTGGGCCGACTTCTGCCGCGTCATCGGCCGGCCCGAGATGGCCACCGACGAGCGCTTCGCCAACCTGCGCGTGCGCGCCGGCAACGCCGGCGCCGCCATCGAGCTGCTCGACGAAGTCTTCGCCACCAAGCCGCTGGCCGAATGGCTGACGCTGCTGCGCGCCGGCGGCGACTTCATCTTCTGCCAGGTCAACAGCGTCGACGACCTGCCCAACGACCCGCAGGTCACGGCGAACGACTACATCGTCGACTTCGACCACCCGCGCTACGGCAAGACGCAGGTGGTCGGCATTCCGATCCGCCTGCGCGAAACGCCCGGCAGCGTGCGCCTGCCCGCCCCCGAGTTCGGCCAACACACCGAGGAGATCCTCACCGAGCTGCTCGGCTACAGCTGGGAACAGGTCGGCGCCCTGCGCGAGAGCGATGTGATCTGAGCGGTCGGCTTACTCAACGACTGAGCACAGTCTGCTCCCTCTGAGCCCTCTCCCGGATGGGAGAGGGTTGGGTGAGGGGGATTCGACGATCCTGTTCCGCAGCCGGTCTCGATCGTTGTCATGAGGTTGGGAGATTTCTTGAATCCCCCTCACCCTAGCCCTCTCCCAGCCGGGAGAGGGAATCTGAGCGGGTGACCTCGCCTCACCTCACCCCCGCGGCACCGGCGGGGAGCTCGTGCTCCGCTTCGAGAAACTGAAACAGCATCTGGGCCAGTTTCTCGTGCCCGGCGTCGTTGAAGTGGCAGTTGTCGTACGGAACCAGGTCGCGGCGCGCGAAGGTGTCCGGCGCGGCGACGGCGGTGAGGAATGGGACATGTAGCTCGCGGGCGACGGTCTGGTTGACTTGATTGTGCTCCGCCACGCCCTGGCCGAAGACCTCGTCCGATGCCTCGCCGGGTCGCGGCAGAAAGACTTGCGGGACGATCACGACATGGCGTCCCTGCGCCAGCAACAGGCGCACGAGGTTCTCCAGGTGGCGGCGGTAGACCTGTGAGCCGTTGCGCTGCAGCGCCGCCGCCCACTCCGACTCGGGCGGATACGGCTGCTGCACGAGCATGTAGATGTGGAGAAACGCCTGCTCTTCCAGGCGCCGCAACATCAGGAAGCGGTAGAGCGACAGCGGCGCGAGCACCGGGTTGGCGCGCGGCTTGGTGTACTCATCCGGCCGCCAGGTCATGCGGCTGTTCGAGTAGTCGGGCTCGATGTCGCCGATCAGGCGCGGGTGGACGTCGTTGATGCCGACGTACAGGATCACCAGGTCGGGATTGAGATCCTGCAGCAGCAGGACGTAGTGCAGAAAGTTCTCGACGACGTTGTAGCCGCCGACGCCGCCGTTGATGACGTCGTAGCCGGCGCCGTAGCGCGCGCGGATCTTGTGCTCGAGGCGGTAGACCCAGGTGTCCTCCTCGCGCGCCGTGCGCTCGCCGAACGTCGTGCTGCCGCCGAGCGCCAGTGCCCGCCACTTCGGCCGCGGGCGGATGGGCTCCTTGCGGCGGATGCGGTAGTGCGCGTTGAACTGGCGCTCGTTCATGTAGACGGCGTCGGGGTTGAGCGCGAAGTTGAGATAGTGGTGCTCGCGGAACACGGCCGAGCTGCCGGGCTCGCCGCCCACCTCGCGGCCGAGAAAGATCTGTTCGTAGAGGTCGCGCGCGATGGGCTCGACCTTCGGTAAGCGGTCGGCCACCAGCACCGTGCCGACCAGCTGCAGCAACGCGGCCAGCAGGATCAGCGACACGACCACCGACACGACGCGACGCGACACCGGGCGCGCGGCCAGGCGGCGGTTGATGGCGCTGCCGCAGAGGACGAAGAGCACGCACGCCGCGGCGCCGATGAGGATGAGGTACACGACGGCCGGCACCGCCGCGCGGCGGTAGCGCAGGGTGTAGGTGCGGCCGTTGACGTTCGGGTCGCTGGCGTCCGATGCCTTGAACTCGACGCGCGCGGTCGACCTGGCGGGGCCGCCCTGGCCGCCGGCCAGGGCGCGGCGGTACTGGGACTCGACTTCCCGCCCGTCCTCGAGGACCAGCAGCAAGCCGTCGCGCTGTTTCGCCGACGCCGCCGGCGCCTCGCCGATGGCGGTGGAGAATTCGCCGCTGTCGAGGTGCTCGAATGGGAGGGCGAGGTTTTCTTCGACCTCGTGTTGCGTACCGGGTGGCCGGGCGACCAGGACCGCCACGCACAGCGCGACAACGGCGGCGGCCGCAGCGTATGCCTTCATGCCCGGTCTGTGTACGCGCTCGGCCGCGGCCGGTGCAAACGCCGCGCGCGGCGATCAGCCCGGCGCGGCGATGCCGGACCAGTCCTGCGGCGCCTGCGGCCCGGCCGCCCGCCGCACATCGACCGGGATGCCGGTGAGGTGCGCCATGCCCGAGAGCGGTTCGAGCCGCTCGGGCCCGTCGGCGGCGAGCAGGTTGACGTTCACACCGCTGGTCCGGCTCGCCACACCCAGCCCCGTGGCGTGCTGATGCCCCCACCCGTGCGGCAGGGCGACCGTACCCGGCATGAGATCGTCGAGCAGGCGCACCGGAACGCGCACGGTCGCGGTGGCGGTCGACACGTCCGCCAGGTCGCCGTCGGCGAGGCCGGCGCGCGCGGCGTCCGTCGGATGCACATAGAGAAAGTTCGTGTGCCGGCCGCCGGAGACGAACTCCGCATCGTTGTGCGTCCACGAGTTGTGCGTCTGCACCGCGCGCCGCGTGATGAGCTTGAGGCCGTCGGGATTGGCGGCTTCGCGCGCGAAGGCGGCCTCCAGGCGCTCGGCCGCCGCGAGCAGCGCGGGCGGCGCGAGGTGGACGCGCCCGTCCTCGGTCACCACGCGTTCGCCGAGAAAATCGCTCTGGCGGTGCGGTGGCCGCGTCACGCCGTGCGGATGGCGCAGCAGGCGCTTGAAGCTGCTCTGCCCGGTCAGACGCAGGATCAGCGACAGGATCGCTTCCTGCGGCACGGCCGGCTGCTCGTCGGGATGGCGGTGCTGGTGCCAGCGCTTGGCCGCTTCGAGCAAGCGCTGCGCGGGCTTTGAGCCGAACAGGCTCACCCCGCTGGCGCGGGCGAGGTCGAGATAGATGGTTGCCTCGTCGCGCTGCTCGCCGTCGGGCGCGACGACGCGCGCGGTGGCCTGCAGGTACGGGCGCGACTGCAGGCCGAGCATGAGTGGGAAGATGAACGGCAGATCGGGGCGTTCCATCGGCGTCGTGCAGGGCAGGATGTAGTGCGCCAGCGAGGCGGTCTCGTTGCGAAAGATGTCGAGCGCAACCAGCAGCTCGAGTTGCTCGAAGGCCTGGCGCATGCGGCCGGCGTTGGCCATGGTGAGCAGCGGGTTGCCGCCGGTGACGAACAGCGCCCGCACTTGTTGGGCGCCGGGCGTGAGGATCTCGTCGGCCAGCACGCCGCCGGGAAAGGCGTCGTTCACCGAGGCGAAGCCGCCGACGCGCGAGCGCGCGTCGCGCATGAGCAGGCCGTGCTTGACGCCGAAGCGCGGTAAGTCCATCACGCCGCGCCCCACCAGTGTGCCGCCGCGGCGGTCGAGGTTGCCCGACACCGCGTTGATCGCTTCCTGCAGCCAGAACGCCAGCGCGCCGTGGCCGCCCATGTTGACGCCCGTCGAGCTGTAGAGCGCGGCGCCGTTGGCCTGGCGATACGCTTCGACCATGGCACGCAGCGTCGCGGCTGGGATGCGCGTCACCGGCGCGGTGCGCTCGGCGGGCCACGGCGCCGCGAGGCGTTCGAGGTCGTCGAGCCCGGTCATGAAGCGTTCGGCGCGAGCGCGATCGACACCGCCGGCAGCGATCAGTTCGTGGAGGAACGAGAGGTAGAAGAACACGTCGGTGCCCGGCCGGATGAAGACATGCTCACCGGCGACTTTCGCCGACTCGGTGCGGCGCGGGTCGACGAAGTACACCCGGCCGCCGCGCGCCTCGATGTCCTTGAGACGCTTGGCCGGGTTGGCGACCTGCAGGAAGCTCCACTTCGACACCACCGGGTTGGCGCCGACGACGATCAGACACTCGGTGTGGTCGAGATCGGGAAACGGTTGCGTGAACGGGAAGCCGTAGACGTGGCGCGCGGCGGCGAACTTGTTGGCGCAGTCCTGCGTCGCCGACGAGTACATGCTCTTCGAGCCGACGCCGTCCATGAACCCCTGCGCGAAGACCGGGTGCAAGACGCTGAAGCCGGCGGCCGTGCCGACGTACATGGCGATCGCGTCGGGGCTGTGCTCGGTGCGCAGCCGCTGCACCTTGGCGCCGATCTCCGCCAGCGCCTGCTCCCACGAGATGCGCTGCCAGTCGCTGCCGGTGCGCTTGAGCGGATACTTCACCCGGTCCGGCGAGCCGAACAGCTTGTGCTGCTTGAGCCCCTTCACGCAGCCGAAGCCCTGCGTGGCGACATGCCGCTCGTCGGGCTCGATGGCGACGATCTGGTTGTCCTCGACCGTCACCTTCAGCCCGCACAGGGCTTCGCAGATGCGGCAGAACGTGTAGCGCGCCTCGGCCATGCGCGCCCTACGCCATCTGGCTGGTGAGCTGGGCCATGTCGAAGTAGTCGCGCCAGGCGCGAATCTTCCCGTCGGCGCCGATCTCGAACGTACCCATGACGGGGAGCTCGACCAGCTTGCCGCCCAGCGTCAGGCGGTCGATGCGCTCGGTCAGCACGGCGTTGCCGCTCACCGCCAGGTGGCGGATCTCGAACTCGCCCTTCGCACCCGGCACGACGAACTGCTCGAGCGTCGACTGGATCGCGGCCAATCCCTGCGCCGGCGCCAGCGGGATGTTGTGATAGACCGCCTCGGGGCTGAAGAAGCCGAGCAGCTCCTGAACATTTTGCCGCGCGAACGCGGCGCAGAAATCTCTCACCACCGTTTCTGGATTCATGGCGGGGATCCTACACAACGCGGGCGGGAATTGCAGCGCCGCGAGCGGCGCGGGTCTGTGTTAGTCATACGACAATTCCCCCCAACCGTTCGCCCTGAGGAGCCGCCGCTTTGGGCGGCGTCTCGAAGGGCTCCCCGTTGCACACAGCGTAGCGCGCGATCAATTCGGAGCTCGGAGCGCCGCGCCTATCCGCGCGGGCGGTGTTCGCTCGGGTGGCCGAGCAGCTCGGCGGCGATCGGGGCGGCGCGCTCGGCGGCGGCGGCGGGGACGAAGACGTAGAGGCGCCAGAGGTCGGCGTAGCGCGTCTCCAGGGCGGTGATCTCGGCCAGGCCGGCGCCGGCGATCTCGTTCAGCCGCTGCGGGCCGCTCGGCGTGTTCACCAGCGCGGCCGCTTCCTTCATAACCGTCAGCGCCGGGCAGTAGAGGATCACCTCGCCGGCGGCACAGCCGAGCGAAGTGGCGAGTGCGTCCTCGGCGACACGCCGCGCGCCGCGCGCTTCGTGGTAGCGCTCGACCAGGGCGGTGCGCGCGGCCAACGGGACGGTGTGGGCCGAGGCGACGTAGCCGCGCTTCAACAGATCGCGGCGCAACAAGCGCGCGATCAGCGCGGCACAGGCGGGCGGCCCGACGCGCTGCAGGTGGTCGAGCAGCGTCCAATCGTTCAGCACCAGCAGATCGCCTTCGCTCAGCGCCCCTTCGTCGAGCGCCAGCTCGACGGCCTTCGAGATCATGGCGCCGGCCGCCACCTTGGTGTGGTGGTAGTAGACCCGCTCGGTGAGGAAGTAGCGCATGCGCAGGATCTGGATCACCTCCGAGCGCGCGTCGGACCGCTCCATGCCGTGCTTGGCCATGTTCAGCGCCAGATGATCGCCGGCGAGGGCGAAGTAGTGGAAGACGCGGTCGTCGTAGTCCTGCGCCAGGCCGCTGAAGCGCGAGTCGCGGCGCAGGTAGTCGAGCAGGTCGGCGTCGACGGTGCTGGAGACGATCTCGCCCGCCCACGGCGGCAGAACGCCGGGCACGGCGCCGAGCAGCGCCGCGACTTCTTCGCGCACGCCGAGTCGGCCGAGCTGCGCGCCGAGCTCGCCGGCGAGCAGGTGCACCAGGCGCGTGCCCTTGTCGTGGCGCGGGAAGAGCCGGCGTTCGTCTTCGAGCGTGTGGCCGAACGGCACGTGCGTGACGTCGTGCAACAGCGCGCCGGCGGCGATGAGGTCCTCGAGATCGCGCTCGATCACCGCCCCTTCGCGCCGCAGCGCGCCGACGATGCGGTGCGCGGTGGCACTCGCCCCGAGCGAGTGATCGAAGCGCGTGTGCACGGCGCCGGGATAGACCAGATAGGCGGTGCCGAGCTGCTTGATGCCGCGCAGGCGCTGCACCGCGGCGCTGTCCAGGACCGCCGCTTCGAGGCGGCTGAGCGAGATGTCGCCGTGCACGGGATCGCGGATGAGCATGGGGGTGGAGATGATAGCCGGTGCCCCAGTGGGGGTACAGGGCGCGGAGGCGCGGTCATCGCCGAGCATGCCTCCCCCGGCGGGGTCGGAATCGCTATCGGCATCGGAATCGATTCCTGCCCAGGGATTCCGCGGTTCCCAACGGATCGCATCGACACAGGCCGCAATTCATTTCGTTGCCATCGATCCCGATACCGATTCCGACCCCGACTCCGTCCGGAGGGTTCCCGGTCGCTTTTGCTCCGCGGCGCCAGGCGCTACCATGCGGCCGTGCGGGGCGGGGCGGTCGGCGTGACACGGGAGGTGGAGTCGGCGGGGCGGCGCAAGCCGGTCAGGCGGCGCAAGCGCGCGCGGCCGGCGCGGCGCGGCCGGTCGGTGTGGATCGCCGGCACCGTCGAAGTGGTCGCGGTGCTCACCGCCGCACTGATCGCAGCCGTCACCTGGTTGGGGTACATCGCGGCGCGGTTTGTCGGCGCCGGCCTGTGGTCGCATGTGCTGCCCTTTGCCGGCGGGGTCGTGCTGTTCGGCGCCGCGGCGGCCGTGCTGGTGCGCGGCTGGCTCGCCGCGCGCGGGTGGTTGCTAGCGCGGGTGCCGCTCGCCCCCGCGGCGCTGGCGCTCGTCGCCGCCGGCACGCAGCTCTGGTTCACCACGTCTCCCGCCTTCGACATCGAGGTGCAGAACTTGCGCCTGTTGGTCGGCGGCACGGCCGAAGCCGAACGCGCCGCCATCGCCCACCAGGTGTTCGCCAGCTATCGGCGCGCCGATCTGGCGGCGCTCGAGCGTCTCTGGCAGCGCGCGCGGCCCTACGAAGCGGCGGTGCACGAAGCCGCCGGGGCGTTCGGCATCGATGCGGAGCTGCTGATGGGCGTCGCGGCGACCGAGTCGTCGTTCGACCCGCGCGACAGCGTCGACAGGGGACGCGGGCTCTTCCAGATCACGGCCCCGCCCGCCGGCGCGGTCGAAGACGTGCAGCGGCGACTGTCCGTCGCCCAGCTCGACCCGCACGACGCGCGCCACAACGCCTTCATGGGCGCCGCCACCCTGCGCCGCTATCTCGACGAGATGCGCGGCGACCTCTTTCTCGGCCTGCTCGCCTACAACATCGGGCCGCGCAACGGCGGCCTGCGCGGCATCATGGCGCAGTACGGCGCGCGCGATTTCGTCACCATCCAGCCGTACCTACAGCACCTGCCGGGCAACTACCCGATTCGCGTCCTCTCCGCCGCGCTCGCCTACCGCTTGTGGCGACGCCAGGGCGTGCTGCCGCACTACGAGCGCGGCGACAACGCGCGGCAGATCCAGGACGTCGGGATTCCAGGTCTGGCGGACTGAGTCTCACTTCGTGTTCTTCGTGCCCTTCGTGGTGAGATTCTCCTTCTCGGAACAAGACTAACCGCGGCAGTATTTAGTCTCGTCGCCTGGCCACGCGGCGCAGGTCGTGCCGGACGGGCAGTCGGCGTCGCCGCCGCAGGACGCGAGCAGCGGGCGGCAGTCCATCGCCGGGTCGTACTTGCCGACGAGGCAGTCGGCGATGGCCTGTCCGATGAGGGTCACGCCGGCCGAGTTGAGGTGGATCGGATCGATGAGAAACGCGGCGGATCCGATCGCGCCGTGCGCCGGATCGCGGTTCGGCGCGCGCGCCTCGAGGTAGGCTTCCTGATCGATCCACCCCAGCCCCTGCTCCTGGGCGTATTGCTTCACCCACTCCCCAAGAGCGCGGAACGCATCGCGCTGGCAGGCGAAGGCGAAGAATCCGGACGGCAGGTAGGGCGGCGCGAGCACGACTTTGACCCGCTTGTCGCCGCGCCGCGCCTGCCACAGCTCGACGGCCTTGCGGTACTCGCCCTCGATGTACTCGAGCGACGTGCGCTGGATGCAGTAGCCGCCCGGGCACTGCGGCGAGCGGTCGTTCTTGTCCTCCGCCACCAGCTGACACCACATGTCCTCGGCCTGGCACGACAGGCCGAGCACGTTGCCGACGCGGCAGGGTCCCTCCGCCTCCGTGCAGCCGACGAGGGCATTTGGGCAGGTCTTCGCCGGCGCGCGCGCGCAGTAGCTGCAGGCCTCTTCGCCGCCGCATATCTCGCCGAAGTGGATGCCGCGCACGCAGCGCGGCGACACGGGGTCGAGAATCGTGCGCCGCGTATAACCGACCGGCAGGCCGCAGGCGCCGAGGTGGTTCGGGCCGCCGCAGGGCCCCTTGTCGCCGCACTCGTCGTCCACCGCGCACTTGACCGACGGATCGCCGGCGCACCAGGACTGGAAACATGTCCCCTCGGCGCGCGCGGCGGACGACAGATCGTTGGCGCCGGCGTCGAAGACGAGCACGTCGAGAGCGGCGCGCTGGCCGCGGCGGGCCTGACAGGCAACCGAGGCGTTGGCGACCGTGCCGTCGGCAATGGCGGCCGCGTGGTCGGTGAAGTCGGCGATGAGGCGGCGGCTCGCCGCGCAGCTGACCAGGTTCTCGACCTGCGGCACGGTCGACAGAATCGTGTCGGCGATCTCCGACGGCACCCAGCGCGAGTCGTTGGCGTAGCCGACCGTGCGCTGGCCGTCGCCGTTGACGTCCAGCCAGGCGAGGTCCGCCACCGGCGCCGGCGCCAGCGTGTAGGCGAGTTGGACATTGCAGGTGGTGAGCCGCACGCCGGTCTGTGGCGCCGCGTCGCCCGCGTGTTGGATGGCAACGCGCGCCGAATCGATCGCCGCCGTCCACGGCACCCCGCCCGGCGCCGCGTCCGCCACAAAAGGCGGCAAGGCGATATAGTGCGCGGTGCCTTCGTCGTCGAGATCGAACGACGCGGCGATCGCGTTGGCCCCCGCCGCATCGGCGAACCCGTAGCGCAGCGTCTTGTCGCCATCGACCGCGCTCGCTTCCCTGGCGGCGCAGGTCAATGACACCCAGGCGTCCGGGTCGACCGTCTCGCCCGCGCCGAGCGCCGGGGCGGCGAGGCCGAACTGCCCGCTGTCGTGCGGCGGCGGCCCGGCGGTGAGATACGTGGCGTCGCCATCGGACGGTTTGCCGCCGACGGTGTCGGCCAGGCAGGTGTGTGCGCTCGTACAACCCGAGCGCTCGAGATCGCCCGCGGCGTCGCCATCGAGCTGCAACGTCGCCCAGCGGCGGTTGAGCGCTTTGTCGAGGTCGCCCGGGTTGGCGGCGAGGTCGAACACGGCGATGTTGTCGATCGCGTAGCGCAGCGGATCGGGGCCGGCGCTCAGCGCCCCGAACGAGAACGTCGACACGTCGGCCGCGGCGGCGGTGATCGCGTTGCAGGTGCCGCCGCCCGTACACTCCGCGGTGGCGGCGCACGGCGCGCCGTCGCGCTCGCCGCCGGCGCATTGTCCCTGCCGGCGCGGCGCGCCGCCGAGCGCGCGCCGGTCGCGGTAGAGGCCGCACTGCACCTCCTGCTCCGCGGTGCGCGTGTTGCGCAGGCACAGATGCGTCCACTCTCCGTAAGCGATCTTGTCGCTTGTAACCGACGCCGCCAGGGCGCAGAAACTGGTATCGCCCGGCTCGCTTCCGCAGATGGCGCGGTCGGCGCACTGATCGACGGGGTAACAAGTCCCGAGACCCTTCGCCATGCACGTCGCCATGTTGGCGCATTTCGTTTCGGTATCGCGCGTACAGCGGCCGCCGCACGCCTGGCAGTGCCTGCCGTCGACCCGCGACCCGCCGCATTCGTACTGAGCGGGGTCGTTGAAGTAGAGGCGCAGGCGTTGGCCGTTCTCCACCGCGTGGCCACCCCCGGTGCAGGTCAGCGAGCCCTGGCAGCCAATCGTGCCAAGGCACTGGCGGACGCCGGGCGCGCTGCCGAAGGCGAAGGCGACGCGCCCGCTGAGCGGGCTGCGGCAGGCGCCGAGCGATCCATCGCACTGCGCGTCGCTGGTGCACGCGATGCGCGGATCGGCGCCGCAGTGGCCGTAGAGCAGGAGATCGAAGCACACCAGCGCGTCGCGGGTGGCGGGAAAGGACACGGTCCGGAACGCCGCCGTGGCCGACGGGGGTGTATCGATATCGAGCGAGAAGACGTTGCCGGGGTATGCGGGTGCCGAGGGCTCGATTGCATAGGGCAACTGGCAGACGTCTCCGGGTTCGCAGTCGCCGGGTTCCGCGCAGACAGTCGCCGGCGCATCGCGGCAGGTGCCGGACGGGCGCGCCGCGAGCATGTAGTCAGAGAGCTCGCCCAACACGGCGGATTGGCCGCCGGCGGCGGCGCCGAGCTCGAAGCCGGTGTACCAGACTGGCTTCGCGTGCGCCCGCGCGGCGAGCAGCAGCGCGAGGGCAACGCAACAGGAAATCTTCGGCATCAGGAAATCCGTGTTCACGCTTGCGAACGGCTTTGCCCAGAAACGCCAATTCAGGCGGTGCCATGGACGATTCGGAGAATCACGAAACCACGAAAGGCTGAAACCACGAAAAACAAACTCAGTCATTTGAGGCCCTACCGATCTGAGTTTCGCGTTTTCGTACCTTCGAGCTTTCGTGATTCTCTGGTGCGGTGGCACCTGTTTGGGCAAAGCCCTTGCGAGCAGACGCACGAGCCGTCAGTCCGGCCAGATCTTGCCGGGGTTCAGAATGCCCTGCGGATCGAACACCGCCTTGATCGATTGCATCAGCCCGAGGGCCGGGCCGAGGGCGCGGGCGGCATAGCGGCGGTTGCCGAGCCCCATGCCGTGCTCGCCCGACACGGCGCCGCCGAGCCCGAGGGCGGTCTCGACCAGCTCGTCCTTGGCGGCTTCCGCTTCCGCCCAGGCGGCCGTGTCGGGGCGCGCCAGGATCAACGCGTGCAGAATGCCGATGCCGGCGTGGCCGAAGAGATGCACCGGGCAGGAGTGGCGCGCGCCGGCGGCCGCGCAGGCGCTGACCAGATCGGGCAGGGCGGAGAGCGGGACGGCGAGGTCGGCCCGCACCGTGCCGGCCGCGGGATCGAGCGCGGCCACGGCCCGGGTGGCGTAGTGCCGCACCTCGGCCCATGGATCGAGACCCGCGGCGAGGCTGACCGGCTGCGCGCCGTGCTCGCGCGCGATCGACTCGACCAGCGGCGCGACTTCGGCCAGCGCCGCCTCGCTGCCATGTGCCTCCAGCAGCAGCGTCGGTGCTTCGGCCAGCGCGAAGCCGCGCAGGCGATTGACCGCGGCCACCGTGGCGCGGTCGAGGAACTCCGCTGCCGCCAGGTCGACGCCGAAGCGGAACAGGTCGGCAATCGCCTGCGCCGCGGCGCGGTCATCGGCGAAGGCAAAGGTCCAGCGCCGCGACCCCGCCGGCACGCCGGCGAGGGCGAGCGTGATCTCGGTGAGAATGGCGAGCGTGCCCTCCGAGCCGATGACCAGTCCGAGCAGGTGGTAGCCGGAGGAATCCTTGCGACAGCGATTGCCGAGGCGCACCACTGCGCCGGTGCCGGTCACGGCGGTGGCGGCGCGGACATGGTCGCGCGTGCCGCCGTACTTGGCCGAGTAGATGCCGCTGGCGTTGTTGGCCACCATGCCGCCGATGGTGGCCACGTCGCTGCTGCCGCCGGGCGAGGGCGGGAAGAACAGCCCGTGCGGCCGCAGCTCGCGGTTGAGCGCGGCGTAGACGACGCCCGGCTCGACGTCGACCTGGAGATCGCCGGCGCGCACCGCCAGCACGCGGTGCATGCGCGACAGGTCAAGGACGATGCCGCCGTGCAGCGGGATCGGATTGCCCTCGAGGCTCGAACCCGCGCCGCGCGCCGTGACCGGCGTGGCGGAGGCGGCGGCGCAGCGCACGATCGCCGCGACCTCATCGGTCGACGACGGCCACACCACCACGTCGGCGCGGCCGGGCGGCAGCGACGACTCGTCGCGCGCCACCGCCGCGAGGTCGGCCGCGCGCGTCGACACCTGCGCGCTGCCGACGATGCGCTCCAGGCGCGCCGCCAGTGACTCCATGCCGCCACCTTACGCAACCGCCCGCGCGGGTGCCAACCATGGATTCATCGCCGTGTGCGGGGTAGGAGATGGCCAGCACGGCATAAAGAGTCCCTCACCACAGAGGGCACAGAGAAAGCAGGGTCTGAAGTGATTGACAGCTAGTGCGCGCGGAGCTCATCGTCTTCCCCCTCACGCCTTGAAATTCTCCTCTGGCCTCCGTGATCTCTGTGTCCTCTGTGGTGAGGAATCCTTTCAGGATCGGCGGGAAACGGATGGAGACCACAAAGACCTTCACGGCACGTGTTCTGTTCGTGTTCGTCACCCTCGGCGCGCCCACTGCGGCGCAAGCCTTTGTCACCCTGCGCCCGTTGACCGACACCCTGGAAACCGCCACCCGCTGGGCAGCCGCGTCGCACACCGCGGTCGGCGGCGCCGGACTGTACGACGGCCTCAGCGTCGCGATCGAGCCCGATCTCGCCGAAACCCTGGCGATCGCGGTGACCGGAGAGGCGCGGCCAGAGGACGTCGCGGCGATCGAGGTTGCCGTGGCGGCTGCGTTCGCCGCCTGGGAGAGCCCGGTGATCGTGTTCGACGTCGAATTCGACGGGCCGGTCATGCAGGGCACCGGGATCGGTGACGGCGCCGAGATCGACGTCTTGGTCCGGCCGGAGTCCGACCCCGTCTTCATCGACAACAACTTCTTCGGCCGCACGCAGTCGGTCTCGCAGCTGGTGACCGACCGCGTCTTGACCAACGGCACGGTGCTAGCTGGCCGGGTGACGCAGCGCGCCGACAT
>CAYVUV010000053.1:0-4009 GCA_964455095.1 uncultured Binatia bacterium (SeqCode) | reverse complement strand
CTTGTGTCGATGCGATCCGCTAGGAACCGCGGAATCCCTGGGACAGGAATCGATTCCGATGCCGATACCGATTCCGACCCCGCCGGGAGAGGCATACTCGGTGATGAAAGGGGTTTCTGTGTACGGCCGCAGCCTGCCGATCCTCTGGGCAGTTAAACCGGGGATGTTTTCTCCCCCGTCGACTCGGCGAGTTGCTTCAGGTTCAGCAGCTGGCGCCGCATCATCACCAGATCTCCCCAGGGCAGGACCCAGCTGCCGAGTTGGCCGATCGGTCCCGGTGGATAGGCGGCGAGAATCTTGACGATCAAGCGGCACGAGCCCGCCCGCTCTGCGCGGACGAGATACGTCGCCACCAAGTTGCCGAAGATCCTCGACGCCGCATCGCCGGCCCGCGTGCGCAGCGTGAGGTGGGAATCCCTCTCGAACTCCACCAGCGTGAAGATGCTCATCACGGATTGACCGACGGCGAGGTGCTCGAGGCCGGGGGTCAGCTGTGGCGGGCTGCGCCGGCCGTAGTTGTCGATCCAATCGTAGCTGTAGGGCGCTGCGCGCAACTGGCAGAGCCAACGGAACACGTGCGCCGGTGCCGCGTTGACGGTGACGGCGCGGTAGAGCGCGGCGCCGGGGTTGGGAAGCAGTGCATCGCAGGGAAAACGCATCGCTCGCTCGGCCGGCGTCGTACCCCACGTCGCACTCACCGATTCGCTACCCTTCACGAGCGTCCTTCCCCGGCGCGCGCTTGGAACGGTCGCGCCGCATGCGGCTCACGCCGCGTCGATAGGCCGCGCCACGAGCTGCGGTCAAGGGCGCCGGCGGCGGTTTCGGTTGACAATACGAGCAACCGGACATTACAGGTCTGACAGCGACGTAGTAGCACAACACAGCAAGGGGGGGATATGAAGATCGCTGCGTTAGCTGTGCTCGTCCTCGGTCTCATTGCGTCGGCCGCGCGCGCGGTCGATGTGACCTCATGCGGACAAGTCGTGCCGGCGAACGAGGTCGGCACGCTCACCGGCAGTCTCGATTGTTCGGGCGCGGCCTCCGGAAGCAAGGGCGTCGTGCTCGAGCAGCGCGCCAGCCTGGCGCTGAATGGCAACTCGATCACGTCGCCCCCGGCCGGCACGAGCGTGTCTTGCGACGGCACGCGTTGCGCCGTGTCGGGGCCGGGGGTTCTGCTCTCGCCGTATATCAATCCCGGCGTCGGAATCTCCGCGCTCAAAAACGTCAAAGTGAGCGGCAACATCGAGATCAACGGCAACACGGTGGGGATCTCGGCGACCGGGGGACGCGTCACGGCGTCCGATACGTTCCTGAGCAATAGCGGCGACGGCATCGTCGCCAAGAAGGTCAACGGCCGCGATCTCTTCGTCAGAGACAGCACGCGCGTCGGCATTGTCGCCGCCAAGGGTGTGCGCGGTGAGCACATCGAAGTGCGGAACAGCGGTTGGGCCGGTATCCAGACGTCGAAGTTCGTCATCACCCGCTTCTCTGCGACTTCGAACGGCATGGCGAGCACGACCATTGGCGGCGGGATCTTCGCCACCCGCCGCGGCTTGCTGATCGACTCGGACGTGTCGGGCAACGCGCTTGCCGGGGCTCCCGCCGACCTGGTGACCGGCCGCAGCCCGCTGCTGGTCAATTCGAGCTGCAGTGCCAGCGTCGTGCTGACCGACTCGGGTCCGGGCGGGACCTGGGGCGTCTGCGTCACGGACTAGAGCGCAGGGGCTCCGCCCAGCAGTCCCCAGTCAGGCGTACGGGCGACGCGGAGAATCACGAAACCACGAAAGAGCGAAAGCACGAAAGCTAACCCCCGACATTTCAAGCCTCCGGGTCAGAGTTTCGTGTTTTCGTACCGTCGCGCTTTCGTGATTGTCTGACGCCACGCTCAGACGCGCGGCGGCTCGCCGGCGTAGCGGGCGCGCGGGCGGATCTCGCGGCCTTCGCGGTACTGTTCGAGGCCGTGTGCGATCCAGCCGACGACGCGGCCAACGCCGAGCAGCGCGAGTGGAGCGCCGGCGGGCAACTCGAGGGCGCGGCACAGCGTGACCACGCCGAAGTCGATGGTCGGGTGCTCGTTCATCAGCTCGCGCACCGCGTCGGCGAGCGCCAGCGCCAGGGCCACCGTGGGCGACTTCGGGCGTTGCTTGGCGATCAGTTGCAAGAGCAGCGCGCCGCGCGGATCGCCCTCTGGATAGAGCGGATGCCCGAAACCCGGCATGCTCTCGCCGCGGCGCAGCCGCGCCATCACCGCCGGCCGCGCCCCACGCGGGTCGCCGGCCTCCTCCAATAACCCCTCGGCGCGCTCGCAGGCGCCGCCGTGCTTGGTGCCCTGCAGGGCGGCCAGCCCGGCCGCGACCACGGCAAAAGGCGTCGACCCCGCCGCCGCGACGCAGCGCGCGGTGAAGCTCGACGGGTTCAAGCCGTTGTCGGCATAGAGCACCAGCGCCGCCTGCAGGAGCGCGGCGACCTCCGGGTCGCGCGGCGCCCAGCGCTTTTGCAGCACCTGCGCCACCGGCTTGCGCGTCGGGCGCACACCGACCGCCACCGCTGCGAGCAGGCGGAGAATCTTGGCGCCCGCGCGGCGCACCGAATCTGGGCGCAGATCGAACGCAAAGGCGTCGTGCGCGGCCACCACCGGCAGCGCCAGCTGAAACGCTTCCAGCGGCGGCAGGCGTGCCATGACGCGCGCCAGCGTCGGCCACTCGGGCGGCAGCGGATCGATCACGTCGTCGGGAAACGGCGCGGTGAGATCGTCCGCCCACAGCAGCGACGCGACCTGCTCCAGACTGCACGTCGCCGCCAGCCCGACGACGTCGCGCCCGCCGTAGTACAGTCGCCCGGCGTGAATCACCGAAATCCGCGACTCCAACACCGGCAATCCCCAGTGCAGCGCCTCCTCCGCGCCCTTGGCCGGATCGCGCCGATGCTCCTTGCGCTGCTTGAGCATCCAGATGTCCTCGGCCAGGTAGCGCCGCCGCCGCGAGCGGCCCTCCGACTCCGAGCGGATCAGGCCGCGGCTGACGTAGGCGTACAGCGTGGCGACCGAGATCCCGAGCTCCGCCGCCGCCTGCTCCGCCGAGAGATGGGTCGCCATGGCTGCGGGCTGAGTACCCGACATTGATTCAAAGCTCAATAGATTGATTACATGGTCAAGATTGACAATGTAATGTCATCGTCGCAGTTTGCGGTCTCGAAAGGAGAAACGGCGATGACGACAACGGTGAGCGGGCTGGAGGGAATCGTGGTGACGGACACGCGCCTCAGCGACGTCGACGGCGAGCGCGGGCGGCTGATCATCGGCGGCGTGCCGGTGGAGGAGCTGGCGCCGCACGCGCGTTTCGAGGAGGTGCTGTTTCTGCTCTGGCACGACCGCTTCCCGACCGCGGAAGAGGAGCGTGCCGTGCGGACGGCCCTCGCCGCCCAGCGCGCCTTGCCGGTGGCGACCGTCGACCTACTGCGCGCCGCGGCCGAACGGGGCGTGCCGTGCATGGATGCGTTGCGCATGGGCGTGGCGACGCTCAGCCTGGCCGACTCCGCCGTCCCTGACGCCTCGGATCTCCACGCCGCCATCGGTCTGGTGGCGCGCGTGGCGACCATCGTCGCGGCGTACTGGCGCCTGCGCCACGGACGGGCGGTGATCGCTCCCGACGCCCAGCTCGGCCACGCCGCCAACTATCTCTACATGCTCACCGGCGCGGTGCCGCGTGCGGAGGTGGCGCGGGCCCTCGAGACGTATCTCAACACGGTTGTCGACCACGGCATGAACGCCTCGACCTTCACGGCACGGGTCATTGCGAGCACGCGGTCGGACATGGTCTCGGCCCTTGTCGGTGCCGTTGGCGCGCTCAAGGGCCCGCTGCACGGCGGGGCGCCCGGGCCGGCGCTCGACATGGTGTTCGAGATTCGCAAGCACGCCGCGGAGAGCGGCGCCTCGATCGAGGTGGAAGCGGAGAAGTGGGTGCGCGCCGCCTTCGCGCGTGGCGAGCGACTGATGGGCTTCGGCCACCGT
>CAYVUV010000052.1:0-69382 GCA_964455095.1 uncultured Binatia bacterium (SeqCode) | reverse complement strand
CTCGAGCACGGTGTTGCCGATCAGCGAGGTGGTGGTCTCGTTGCCGGCGACCAGAATGAGCACCAGCATCTGGATCATCTCCTCGTGCGTCAGCTTCGAGCCCTCGATCTCGGCTTGCACGAGGCCGGTGAGCAAGTCCTCCCGCGGCGCGCGGCGCCGCTCGTCGGCCAGCTCGGCGAAGTAGGCGCGCATCTCGCGCATCAGCCGGCCGAACTGTTCCATGCGCTCGGGCGTCGGTGGCACGAACAGTCCGTTGCCGAGATTGGCGACGGCGAGATCAGACCAGGTCTTGAACTGCTCGCGGTCCCGCGCCGGCACGCCGATGATCTCGGCGATGACGATGACCGGCAGCGGGTAGGTCATCGCCTCGACAAAGTCGACCTCGCCGTGCGCCAGCGCTGCCTCGAGCAGCTCGTCGGCGATCTCGCGCATGCGCGGTTCGAGCCGGCGCATGATGCGCGGCGTGAAGGCCTGGTTGACCAGTCCGCGCAGCCGCGTGTGGGAGGGCGGGTCCTGGCCGAGCATGCTCGGCTCCGGCAGCTTGGCCGGATCGATCCCGGGCGGCGGCGGGAAGCGGCTCGACCAGGTCTCCGCGTCCTTCAGGACGCTCTGCACGTCGTCGTAGCGAAAGATCGAGACGATCGGGAACTCCGGATGCACATAGACCGGATGCGCGCGGCGCGCTGCGGCATAGACCGGGAACGGATCGCGGCGCGTGGCGTCGTCGAGGGGGTTGAATGAGAAGTCGCTACTCATGGCTCCGTCCTCAGCGCTCCTCGACGTTGGGGACGTTGGTGAAGAAACACGGCCCGGGGCAGAAGTTTTCGACGCGGCCGTCCGGACGCAGGAAGGCGTCGATCTGGCGCTGCGCGGCGTCGAGGCGGCGCACGGCCTCGTGCACGCCGTTGTCGTCGGCCGGAGAGGTGTTGGTGAGCGGCGCGGGGACGGCGTTGACGTCGTAGGGGATGTACGCCGAGCCGTCGAACGGGGCGGCACGTTCGGTGATGCCGAACGCGGGGTGGGCCGAGGGCGCCACCACGGGCAGACCGAGGCTGCGCGCTTGCACCTCGCTGCCGACCGTCGCCACCTGCGAGTCGTGCACGCCGATCTGCATGAGGACCTTCTTCGCCGGCGTCCCCGGCAGCGGATCGTCGACCAGATGCGGCAGGTAGCCCTGCGGATCGGCGCGGTCCCAGAGCTGTTGGATCAGCCCGAGCAGCAGCTGGCGGTCGAGCTCGTCGGGGTAGTTCGGCGCGAGCAGGGCCTGGAAGCTGTCGAAGTCCAGACTGCGCTGCAGCAGCAGGCTGTAGTTCACCGCGCCGACCCCGAGCACGCCGCGCACGTGATCGGGCGTCATCGCCATGTAGGTCCCACCGGCGATGCCGCCCTGGCTGATGCCGTAGAAGTACAGCTCTTGCGGATCGACGAGCGGCACGCCGTCGAGCTGCAAGGCCGGGTCGGCGAGCAAGCCGTCCGGCGCCGTCAGCAGCCGGCCGAGCAGGATGAAGTTGAGCGTCGCCTGCTGCAGGCGGTCGGGCAGAGCGGGAAATCCGGACAGCTCGGGAATGAAGCCGAGGATCGTCGGCAGGTCCGACGTCGACATGCCGATCCAATCGGTGGCGGCGACGACGAAGTTGAAGCGGTTCGAGAACGCCTGCAGATGGCCGGCCGTGACTTCGCCTTCGCCGGTGCCGAGCAGGCCGTGTCCGTACACCAGCGGCCGGGCGGGATGCGCCACGCCGCCAGCGACCGCGGCGCGCGGGACGGTGACCGTGAACGGCGCCTGCGCCGTGCCGTTCTGCACCGGCACGCCCTGCGCGTCGAGACTGTAGCGCGCCGGCGGCGTCGCGCTGGTCATGAACAGCGGCACGGTGAACGTGCCGCGAATGCGCGTGAGGACGTTGTCGCTGTACTCGTTGTCAATCGAGGTGATGGTGTACGGCGGCGCGCCGTCGCCGTTGGCGGCGAGCCCCTGGTCGCGCAGCGACAGGGCGCGGCCGGTGAGGCTCTCGGTGCTGGCGGTGACGAAGTCCCAGGCGAGGATCAAGCTGCCCCGGGCCACACCGGCGTCCGACAACACGTCGAAGATGTCCTCGAAGTGCGCCCGGCGCGCCTCGATGGCGCGCACCGGCGTCGCGAGTTGGTCGCGCAGGATCGCAAACGGACGCTCGGCTGGGATCAGCTCGCCGTTGAGGCCGCGCAGGCCGCGAATGGCGACGATGTAACGCGTCGCGTCGCGCAGGCGCACGGCCGGGCGGATGAGGAACGCTTGCACCGCGGGGCTTGATGCCTGCGCGTCGAGCTCGGCAAAGTGCGGCACCCGCGCCCCGGTCTCGGCGTCGACGATGACGGTCGGGCTGTCGGGCGCCAGCGAGCGCGCCAGGTCGGTGATCGGCGGCGTACCCGACGCGGCCAGGTCGACGCCTTGCGGGAACAGCGCCTGGATGAGCGGACCGGGGCTGAAGCCGTCGAGGGTGTTCCACTCGGTCGGATCGATGTGCACGCCGTGCACGTTCGCCGGCAGCGCTTCGCGCGTGTAGTTGACGCGCAGCCCGGTGGCGGCGGAGGTGCCGGCGGTGAGGAAGTAGCTCGACGGGTAGGGCAGCAGGCACTTCTCCGCGATGAGGAACTCGCAGGGCGTGGTCGCTTCGTCGAGGGCACACAGCGGCTCGCGGGCTTGCACGGCCGGGTCGTCGCAGGTCTCGGGCGTGGCGGTTGGCGTCGCGGTGGAACTGACCGTCGGCGTCGCCGTCGGTGTCGGTGTTGGAGTGTCGCTGGCGGTCGGTGTCGTCGTCTGCGTCGGGGAGGAAGTTGAGGTCGGCACGGACGAAGCGGTCGCGGTGGGCCGCGGCGCGCTGGTGCGCGTGGCCGTCGCGGTCGCTGCGGCGGTGGCCGCGACCGTTGCGGTCGGCGCCGTGGGGCTGGAATCGTCGTCGCCGCCGCAGCCGGCCAGGGCGAGGGCAAAGACCAGCCCCGTCACGGGCCCGGCCAGCAGACGCTGGCGCACACTCTTGCGCATGGCACCTCCTCGAATGGCGCGGACGCTAGCACGCCACGCCGCGCTAGCGGAACGTCTGGCCACCGGCTATGCGCCGCCCGCGGAGTCGCGGCGAATGCCGAGCTTCTGCATGCGGCTGCGCAGCGTGCTCGGGTTGAGGTCGAGCAGCCGGGCGGCGCCCTGCGCGCCGTCGATGCGCCACTGGGTTTGCTGCAACACTCGGACGATGTGACGGCGCTCGACCTCCTGGAGCGTCGGCGGGCTGCTCGGAGTCGAGGCGAGCGGGGCCGCGGCGGCCGTGTCTGGCAGAACGCCTGCTGCGACTTCCAGATCTTCAGCCGGGGAGAGAATCACCGCGCGCTCGATGACGTTCTCGAGCTCGCGTACGTTGCCGGGCCAGGCGTAGGCGCGCAAGCGGTCCATCACCTCCTGCGGCACGCGGGTGATCGCGCGGCCGACCTTGGCGGCATGGCGGGCGGTGAAGTAGTGCACCAGCAGCGGGATGTCGTCGCGCCGTTCGCGCAGCGGCGGCAGGCGGACGGGAAACACGTTGAGTCGGTAGAACAGATCTTCGCGAAACTCGCCCGCCGCGACGGCGCGCTCGATGTCGCGGTGGGTGGCGGCGATGAGGCGCACGTCGGCGCGGATCGTGGTACTGCCGCCGACGCGCTCGAACTCCTGCTCCTGCAGGACGCGCAGCAGCTTGACCTGGGTCTCGAGCGGCACCTCGCCGACCTCGTCGAGAAAAATGGTGCCGCCGGCGGCGAGCTCGAAGCGCCCGATGCGGCGCTCGGTGGCGCCGGTAAAGGCGCCGCGCTCGTGCCCGAACAACTCGCTCTCGATCAACCCGCTCGGCAGCCCGGCGCAGTTTACCTTGATCAACGGCCGGTCGCGGCGCGGGCTGTGAGAGTGCACGGCGCGCGCGACGAGCTCCTTGCCGGTGCCGGTTTCGCCGAGGATCAGCACCGAGGCATCGGTGCTCGCCACCAGCTCGATCTGCCGCAGCACGTTCGTCAGCGCGTCGCTCTGGCCGACGATCTCCTCGAAGTTGTGCACGGCTTTGATCTCTTCCTGCAGGTACTCGTTCTGTCCTTGCAGCGTGTGCAACGCGCGCTCGAAGCGGCGGCGCTCGTCGACGTCGCGCAGGACCAGCGTGCAGAGCCGGCGGCCGGCGACGTCGACCTGCGAGGCGGTGGCCTCGATGGCGAACTCTTCGCCGTTGGCGCGCCGCGCGTTCAGGCCGTCGGGCGCCCAGACGAACGGCGGCGCGTTGTCGCCGCGGGCGCGCCGCGCGGCGTCGAGGGCGCGGCGGAATCCCGGCGTCATGAAGGCGTCGAAGGACTGGCCGACGGCCGCGCCCGCCGGGCAGCCGAAGACTTTCTCGGCGGCGGCGTTGAAGAGCTCGATGCGGTTCGTTTCGTCGATGGTGACGATGGCGTCCATCGTCGAGCCGAGGATGCGCGCCAGGCGCTCCTCGCTCAGACGCAGCGCCGCGTCCGCCCGCTTGCGGTCGATCTCGGCGCGGGCGCGGGCGGCGAAGATGCGCAGGATCGACAGGCCGCGCGGTCCGTCCGGCATGGGGGCGTCGTCGATGATGGCGAGATGGCCGACCACCTCGCCCGAGCGCGCGATCAGCGGCACGCCGCAATAGCTGTGCGCGTTCCAGTCGACCAGACCGACATCGAGCGGGAAGCGCTCCTGCAGGCGGTCGGGATAGTGCGACATCTGCCCGTTCAGCACCGCCTCGCACGGCGTGCCCGCGAGCGGGATGGTGAAGTTGTCGCGCAGCGCTCCGCGCGCCCAGACGGCGAGGGTGCGGAAGTGGCGGCGATCGTCGGTGATCTCGGAGACGAAGGCGTACGCCACGCCGAGGGCGGAGGCGAGGTGGCGCACCAACGAGCTGAAGAAATGGTCGCCGATCTCCGCTTCCGCGCCTTCGACGATGGCGCGCAGCGCGGCGTCTTCGGTCAGCGGGCTGTCGGAGGGGTCGCCGTCGGCCATCGGGTGGAAGGAGCGGCGGGCTACTGGCGCGGCTGCCCGAGCCAGCCGCGGCGGCGAAAGTAGACGAGCATCGCGCCGGCCACCGCGATCATGAGCAGCCACACCGCTTGGTAGGACCAGGCGAAGTGGAGCTCGGGCATGTGGTCGAAGTTCATGCCGTACACGCCGGCGATGAAGCTGAGCGGGATGAAGATGGTGGCGATGACGGTCAGCACCTTCATCACCTCGTTCATGCGGTTGCTGACGCTCGACAGGTAGAGATCGACCAGGCCGCCGGCGAGCTCGCGGAAGGTCTCGACCACGTCGATGAGCTGGACGGCGTGGTCGTAGCAGTCGCGCATGTAGACGCGCACGGTGTCGCTCACGAACGGGCTCTCGTCGCGGATCAAGCTGTTGATGGCGTCGCGCTGGGGCCAGATGGCGCGGCGCAACGCCATCAGGTCGCGTTTGAGCCGGTGCAGGTCGTGCAGGGTCGCCGGCGCGGGGCGCTCGACCACCTCGTCCTCGAGCTGGCTCAGGTGCTCGCCGACGTGCTCCATGACCGGATAGTAGCCGTCGATGACGGCGTCGATGATGGCATACGCCAGATAGTCGGGTCCCGATTGCCGGATGTTGCCGCCGCGCTGCAAGCGCGCGCGGATCGGGTCGAGGCGGTCGCCGTAGGTATCCTGAACGGTGAGCACGTACCCGGCGCCGACGACGATGCCGATCTGCTCGTACTGGAGCAGGCCGTCGGCGTCGACATGCACGGTGCGCGAGATGAACAGGTGGTGGTTGTCGTAGATCTCCGACTTCGGCCGCTGCGGGACGTTGACGAGGTCTTCGACCGTCAGCCGGTGCAGGTCGAAGAGCTCGCCGAGACGGCGCATGAGGGGTTCGTCGCCGAGACCCTGCACCGCGATCCAGGTGACGCCGCCGCGCGCGCGCTGTGCGGCGATCAGGGCATCGAGGTCGTCGGTGCCCTCGGCTTCGTCGATCGCGTCGGGGGTGTAGCGAATGACCCGGACCCGCGGCGGCAGCGCCTCGGCCGGAATCATCAACGTGCCCGGCGAGGCGCCGGGCGGCGGATGCCGCTTGCGGAAGATCGCCGCGCCGCCGTGCCTGGGCGCCGCCGATTCGGGGTGCCGCGCCCCCGTCGTGATGGCGCCTCCGCGGCTCAGTTCACCAACCCCATGGCGCGGTCGGTGACGTCCGAGTCGAAGTCCTCGAACTGGATGATCTCGAGCGCCTCGAACCCCTTGCGCACGCGCGGCGTCAGCAGGCCGAGCTTTTTGATGTTCGGCACGACGCGGGCGAACAGCGACTGGCGAAACATCTTCATGATCGGCGACGCCAACACTTCCTCGCGCACCTCGGTGGGGTTCCAGCCGAAGTACAGGGCGATCTCCTCGCCGATCAGCCGGTCGCGCATCAGCTCGCAGGCCTCGAGGATGAACTCCTCGCGGTCGCGCTTGTCGCGCTCCGGCATGTCGTCGTAGTAGCCCTTGAGCGAGATGACGCCGAAGGCGACGTGCCGCGATTCGTCCTTCATCACGTAGTGGACCAAGTCCTTCACCAACGGCTCGACCGCGAGCTGGTACATGTTGGCGAACGCGGCCATGGCGAGGCCCTCGATGAGGATCTGCATGCCGAGGTACTTGAAGTCCCACCGGCTGTCGAGCAGTACCGTGTCGAGCAGCTGCTTGAGATGCTTGTTCACCGGCCATTCCCACTCGAGCTTCTCGCGCAGGTAGCGGCTGAACACCTCGACGTGGCGCGCCTCGTCCATCGTCTGCGTGGCGGCATAGTACTTGGCGTCCATCCACGGCACCGCGCCGGTGAGCTGCGAGGCGACGATCAACGCGCCCTGCTCGCCGTGCATGAACTGCGACAACTGCAGCGAGATGGTGGCATGGCGGAAGGTCTTGACCTCGCGCTCGTTCAGCTTCTGGTAGGGCGCGTAGTTCTCGAGCGGATTGTAGATCTGCGGAATGATCTCCCCCTGCGGGTCGACCTGGGTATCCCATGCCAGCTGGGAGGTGCCGTTCCATTGATCGCGCTTGGCCTTCTCGTAGAGGTCGTGCAGCCCCTCTTTCACGCTGCCGTAGTTCCACGCGTAGTTGGTGTCGAACGAGGTCAGAATGGTGTCGATCTCGTTATCAATGGCCGCGGCACCGGTGCCGACTGACGCGATAGGGCTGGCTGCCATGTGCGATCCTCCCCGTGCTGTACTGTTCGCTGTGAACGTGCGTTCAGGACGGTACATGCGAGCGGCGGAGTCGTCAACCGAGAAGACGCCGGGTCACGCGGGGTTCCCCGTCGCCTCGGCCAGCGCGCGCTGCGCCGTGCGGGTGATGACGGTGGTGACGGCGACCGTCGCGACCAGGCCGAGGCCGAGCACGGCGTAGTAGGCGGCATCCTTCTCGACCGCCGCGCCGCCGGCCAGGGCGGCGACGTCGCCGGCCAGCTTGCCGTAGTACACGTAGAGCATCGTGCCCGGCAGCATGCCGATCGAAGCGATGAGGTAGTCGGCGAAGCGCACCCGCGTGAGCCCGAGGGCGTAGTTGAGCAGCGTAAACGGGAACAGCGGCGAGAGGCGCAGCAGGAAGACGATCTTGCGACCCTGCGCGCCGATGGCGCGATCGATGGCGGCAAAGCGCGCGTTGCCGGCCAGCCGGCGCTCGACGGCCTGGCGCGCGACGTAGCGCGCCACCAGGAAAGCGGCCGCGGCGCCGAGCGTGGCGGCGATGAAGACGTAGATCACACCCTGCACGAGCCCGAAGATGGCGCCCGCGGCGAGCGTGAGCAGCGAACCCGGCACGAAGGCGACGACGGCGAGGGCGTAGCCGAAGATGAACACGACCGGCCCCCAGATCCCCAGCCCGTCGACCCACGCCGCGAACTGCGGCAAGTACGCGCCCGCCCGTCGCGCGACGACGAGCACCACGGCGATGGCGGCGAGGATCAGCACGACCCGCGCGATGGCGCGCGGTCGCGAGGGCGCGGCGGCCGCGGCTTGTGTCGTCTGTGTGCTCATCGAGGTTCCTCTCCCAGTGACACTGTCGATCTTCGCGGTCAACGCACTCAGGCTTCCCCCTTTGGCAAAGGGGGGAAAACCGGACTGTCGAAACCGACAGACTCCGAGCCGCAGCTTCACGGCGCGTTGACGACGACGACGGGACAGGCGGCGGCGTTCAGGATGTGCTCGACGCGCGAGCCGAGAAACAGCCGGTGCGATGCCGCCCGCACCGCCGTGCCGAGAATGATCAGATCGATGGACTTCTTTTGCGCGACGTCGAGAATGACCGATTCGGGCGCCAGGCCGACCTGGACCGCGGGCCGCGTGCGCACGCCCAGTGACTCGCCGAGTGTGCCGAGCTCCTGCACGATCTGAAACGCAATGCCGACCTGCCGCTCGCGGTCCGTCCGCACGCCGCGACGATAGCGGTCCGGTTCCTGCGCGACCACGTGCAACACGGTGACCTCGGCATCGCCGGAGGCGGCAAGTGCGAAGCCGAGCTCGGCCGCATGGCGTGAGGCCGCCGTGCCGTCGGTCGGCACCAGAATGCGGCGCGGTGTCCACTCGCTTTCGGTCCGGTACCCCTTCACCACCATCGTCATACACGGCGCGCCGCGCACCAGGTAGTCGACCACCGACGTGAACAGCACGTCCGGCCGAGAATCGCGCTCCGGCGCGCCGAGCAAGAGCATGTCGTAATTCTTCTGCGCCTCGTCGAGGACCAGGTCGGTGACGCGCTCGCTCTCGACCACCTTCTTGATCAGCTCGCCACTCGGAAACAGCGCGCTCGCCTTGTCGAGCCACTCCTGGCTGGCGGCGCGGTCGCCCGGCGCGCAGACCGTGAGCAGCGTGATCGAGAGGTTGCCGTTGCTGCTCATGCGTTCGAGCAAACGCGCCTGAATCGCTTGGATGAGCATGTCGCCGTCGAGCCGCCGCCGCATCGGGACCAGCACGCGGTGGATCTGCGCGACGCGGCTGCCGGCGGTCAGCTCCTCCTGCTTCAATCGGCGCAGCTCCGCCTCGTCGGGCGGGATGCGCTGCAGCACCCAGCGCAGCGCCGGCGGCGCCATCAGCGACGTCGTCATCGCCATCAAGACGATGATCGAGAACATGTCCTGGCTGAGAATGCCGAGCGACAGACCGATGGTGGCGACGATGATCTCCATCGCGCCGCGCGCGTTCAGGCCGGCGCCGAACGCCAGCGCGGTCCAGTGATCCCGCCGGCCGATCAGCCGCGCGCCGAGATACGTGCCGACCACCTTGCCAGTGCTGGCGACAGCAATCACCGCCAGCGCCAATCCGAACAGGCGCGGCGTCAACAGGCCGGCGAGGTTGACCTTGAGCCCGGCGACGGCGAAGAAAATCGGCGCGAACACCGCCAGGGCCAGGCTCTCCAGCTTGCGCCGCACGTCCTCCGGCAGGCGCGGCATCTGCCCGAACAAAACGCCCATGACAAAAGCGCCGAGCACCGCCTCGAGATGCAGGGCCTGCGTGAGCGCGCCCCAGGCGAACGTGAACACGACGACGAGCGTCAGCAACCGATCCTGACTGGCAACTTCGTCCTGCACGAAGTCGAGCGCGCGTTTCACCAGCCAACGCCCGACCGTGAAACTCAAGGCCATGAACGCCACGACGCTGCCGACCGCTTGCACGACGCTGCCCACCGTCACCGCCGCGCCGCTGGCCAGCCCGGCGACGATCGACAGCAGGACCCAGCCGGTGGTGTCGTCGCTCATGCCGGCGGCGATGATCGTCTGGCCGATGTCGCGCCGCATGAGGTTGAGGTCCATCAGCACCTTGGCGATCACCGGGATGGCCGAGATCGACATCGCCGTGGCGACGAACAGGGCGAACACGAGGCGTTGGTCGGGCCGCGCGAGCAGCGAGTCGGGCAGCAGCTGACCGAGCAGAAATCCGCTGGTGAACGTGACCGCGATGCCGCCGGCCGAGACGCCGATCGCCGTGCGCGCGTGCTGCCGCACCAGGGTGAGGTCGGTTTCCAACCCCGTGATCAGCAGCAGAAACATCGCCCCGGTCATGCTGACCACTTCGAGCAGGTGACCCTGCAGCGGCGACTGTGGCACGATCCAGGCGCCCAGGCCGGGCAGGGCGCCGCTCAGCAGCGACGGCCCGAGCACGATGCCGGCGAGAATCTCGCCGACGACCGACGGCTGACCGAGCCGCTGCGCCACTTCGCCGAGCCCGCGCGCGGCGGTGAGCAACAGTGCGATCTGGACCAGAAGGACCAACACATCGCCGTGCGGCGCGGCAGTGAACGGCTGCATGAATCGGTCTCGCGGCGGCTAGTCGGTCGGGAGCGGGCACGCGGTGCCGTGCGAACCCCAGGATACAACGCGATCGGGCCTGCCGAAAGGCGGGGCGCGGCGCCGCGCTTGCTCCCCGTCGAGCGGCCTGGTTTCCTCTTCCGGATGCGACCGATGACCAGACCGCGTTGGGCGCACGTGGCGCTGGCTCTCTTCCTCGCGGGCGCGGTGCGCGCCGGTGCCGAGGTCGCGCCGCCGTTCGCGCGCACCGAGCAGCGCCAGCCGTGCGCCGAGTACCAGCCGCTGCGGCATCCGTATTTCGGCGATCTGCACGTCCACACCGCGCTGTCGCTCGATGCCAGCACGCAGGGCACGCGCAACATGCCGCGCGACGCCTACCGCTTCGCGCGCGGCGAGGCG
Organism: uncultured Binatia bacterium (SeqCode); assembly: GCA_964455095.1. Lineage (GTDB taxonomy): Bacteria > Desulfobacterota > Binatia > HRBIN30 > CADEER01 > CAYVUV01. The sequence goes on along the minus strand of CAYVUV010000052.1, from coordinate 58,701 downwards.
ATCGGTCTGCAGCCCTACGACCGCGACGGCGTGCCGCAGCGGCGCCTGCAGCTGGCGCGGCCGCTCGATTTTGCCGCCGTCACCGATCACGCCGAAATGTTCGGCGAGCTGGCGATTTGCGCGACGCCCGGTCTGCCCGGCTACGGCTCGCCGATCTGTCGCATCTACCGCGGCTGGCCGCGGCTGGCGTTCTTCATGATGAACACGCACTCGAGCAACAGCGCGGCGCCGCAGCGTTACGCCTTTTGCGGCCCCGATGCCGCCAACTGTCGCGCCGCCGCGGTGACGCCGTGGGGCATCGTGCGCGACGCCGCCGAGGAGTTCTACGACCGCAGCGCGGCCTGTGCGTTCACCACCTTCGTCGCGTACGAGTGGACCGGCTCACCGGGCAGCAATAACATTCACCGCAACGTCATCTTCCGCAACGCCGCGGTGCCGGCGCTGCCGACCACGTATTACGACACGCCGCAGCCGCGCGAGCTCTGGCGACGGCTGAGCGCCGACTGCCTCGACGGTCTGCCGGGCTGCGATGTGCTCACCATCCCGCACAACTCGAACCTCAGCAACGGGCTGATGTTCCAGACCATCCGCGCCGACGGCCAGCCGATCACGGCGGAGGACGCGCGGGCGCGCGCCGCGTTCGAGCCGCTGGTCGAGATCATGCAGCACAAGGGCGATTCGGAGTGCCGCCCGGGCGGCGAGACGGCCGACGAGCTGTGCGGCTTCGAGAAGCTGCCGTACCACAACTTCGCCGCCAGCTACATGAGCTGGATGGCGAAGACGCCGCCGCCGATGAGCTTCGCCCGCAATGTGCTGAAGGAAGGCTTGGCGCAGGAGGAACGGCTGGGCGTCAACCCGTTCAAGTTCGGCCTCGTCGCCAGCACCGACTCGCATCTGGCGGCTGCCGGCGCGGTGCGCGAGGCCGAGCACCCCGGCCACGGCGGCGCCGGTACGCCGGCCGGCGTCGCGCTGCCGCCCGGGCTGACGGACAATGTCGAGTTCAATCCCGGCGGCCTCGCCGTGCTGTGGGCGGAGGAGAACTCGCGCGACGCGCTGTTCGCGGCGATGCGCCGGCGCGAGGCCTACGGCACCAGCGGGCCGCGACTGGTCGTGCGCTTCTTCGGCGGCTGGAACTATCCCGTCGATCTCTGCGACTCGCCGGCGTTCGTCGAGCGCGGCTACGCCGGCGGCGTGCCGATGGGCGGCGACCTGACGCAGCCGCCATCGGCCGATCGCCCGCCGGCGTTCGCGGTGTGGGCGCTGCGCGATCCCGGCTCGGACGGTGAACCCAGCGTGCCGTTGCAGCGCGTGCAGATCGTCAAGGGCTGGCTCGACGGCGGCGCGGCGCGCGAGCAGGTGTACGAGGTCGCCGGTGACCCCGCCAACGGCGCCAGCGTCGACCTCGCGACCTGCACGCCACAGGGCAAGGGATTCGACGACCTCTGCGCGGTCTGGCGCGACCCCGACTTCGACCCGGCGCAGCGCGCCTTCTACTACGCGCGCGTGGTCGAGAATCCGAGCTGCCGGTGGAGCACCTGGGCGTGCAACGCCGCCGGGGTCGATTGTGCCCGGCCGGAGACCGTGACCGACGGCTTCGACGGCTGCTGCGACGCACGCTTCCCGAAGACGATTCAGGAGCGCGCCTGGACCTCGCCGATCTGGTACACGCCGGCTGGCGGCGCCGAGGGCAGATGACGCGGCCGATGGTCCACTTCGCGCTGCTCGGCGGCTTGCTGTTCGCGGCGAGCCAATGGATGCAGCCGCTGCCGCCGGCGCTCCCGGCGGCCGTCGACGCGGGGGACGACGCCGTGCTCTTCAGTGAAGCGCTGCGGCTCGGGCTCGAGCGCGACGATCCGGTGGTGCAAGGACGCCTGCTGCAGAACATGCGCTTTCTCGACGCGGCCGGCGATCCGGCGAGCCTGCTGCGCCAGGCGCGCGCGCTGGGCATGGAGCGCAGCGACGTGGTCGTGCAGCGCCGACTGGCGACGTTGATGCGGATGCGCTTGCAAGCGACCGCGTCGCAAGTCGAGCCCGGCGAGGACGAGTTGGCGGCGTACCTGCGCGCACACGGCGAGCGCTTTACCGGGCCGCCGCGCGTGCGCTTCTCGCACGTCTTCCTGAGCCGCGCGCGCCGCGGCGACGCGCTCATGAGCGACGCCCGGCGCGTGCTCGCCGAGCTGGTGGCGTCGGGTGCGGACCCCTTCGATGCCGCCGCGCACGGCGATCCACTGCCCGTTCCAGGCCAGATTCCGCTGACGCGGTTGCCGGCAGTCGCCCAGATGTTTGGCCCCAGGTTCGCGCGCGCCGTCGCGGGCATGGCGCCGGGCGCATGGGCGGGGCCGATCGAGTCGCCGTATGGCCTGCACCTCGTGTGGGTCCATGCGCTGCAGCCGCCGGCGCCGCCGCCGCTGTCGGCCGTGCGCGCGCAAGTGCGCGCCGCGGTCCTCGCCGAGCGCCGCGAGGCCGCCGCGGCGCGCGCGCTGGCGCAGTTGCGCGCGGCCCCGGAGGTGGCGCGGTGAGGGCGCGCGCGGTGCCGCTGATCGTCTGGGTGCTGCTGGTCGCGGTGGTGCCAGTGCCCTACTTCATGATCGAGGGCGGTTGGATGCAACTGTACCGCCTGGTCGCGCTCGCCGGGTTGACCATCGCGGCGGTGGTGACCGATCCGGGCTTCGATGGGTACCTGGCGGCCGGACTGCTCGTGCCGCAGGCGCTCGGTTACTGCGCGTTGGCGGCCCTGGTCGCGCGCGCCCTCGGGCGTCGCTTCGGCAGAACCTGATCAGTCGCAGTTGACGTCGACCTGGACGCCGCTGTGGTCCGACACCCAGCAGGTTGGATCGGGCAACGGGCCGCACGCAGGGGCAAACGTGTTCGGCTCGTCGGCGAACAGGCGCGTTGCGGTGCCGTCGCCGTCGGCGTCGAGCGGCGAGTCGAGCGCTGCCGCGCACAGCGACGCCGGGCCGGGTGGGACCAGAAAGACGTAGTCGATGCGCTCGGTGACACCGAGTGCCGGCGACTCGAGATCGGTGAGCGCTTCGTCCTCGCGGCCCGACGTGCAGCCAATGCCCGTGCCGTCGTCGCACTCGGGATTGCCGGCGGCGAGGTAGGTGTCCGTCCATCCGCGATCGACGAGCTGATCGTACACGAACGACAGCGGCTCCTCGTTGAAGTCGCCGACGATGACGGCTGGCGCCGCAACGTCGTGCAGTGTCTCGACCAACTGCGCGGTCTGCACCGCCTGGCATTGCCGCACGGTGGCGGCGCCGGCGGTGACGCACGCGGCCGGGCAGGGGCTCGGCGCGCTGCACGGACTCGGGCCGCCGTCGGAGCTGGAGCCGAGGTGCGTGGAGAAGACGTCGACCGGGCCGATCGGATGATCGAGCCGCGCGTGCAGCACGTTGCGCAAGCCGCCGTGCAAGATGTGCGTCTGCGCGCTCAGCGCCGGATAGCGCGTCAGCAGCAGCGAGTCGTCGAAGATAAACGTGCGGATGAACACCACCTGATACGGGAACGCGCAGACGCCGGTGAGTTGATTCTGGATCAGCGGCACCATGGAGTTGGTGGGCGCCAGGTCGAAGACTTCCTGCAGCGCCACGACATCGGGGCAGCCGCGCGCGACGATCCACTGGCCGAGCAGGTCGAGCCGGTCGGTGAGGCGGCAGAAGCCGCTCGGCGCCGGGCAGAAGATGCCGTGCAGGACGTTCAACGTCGCGACGGTCAAATCGTTGTCCGGGCACGCCAGCGGGGCCGCCGCGTTCTCGGCTTCGACACGGCCGGTTTCGTTGCGGGCGATCGTGCCGCCGAACGCGGCGCAATAGCGCGTGTCGTCGAGCCGCAGCGCGACCGCGATGGGCACCGATTGCGCATTGGGAAGCGCGCACGGGAACCCGGCTCCCTTCGCCTTGACGACGATGCGGCCGCCGTTGCGGCCCGGGCGCACGATCACCTTGCGCACGCCGCCGGCGCTTCCAGTGGCATCCGTGTACTTCCAGCCGCGATTGGGTCCATCGCCGCCGAGCGGTTGCCAGTTGCCGGCCGGCAGCGCGATTTCGGCGCGGCACTGCCCGGTGGCATTCGACGCAAACACCAGCAGCGACGCCCCCAGCGTCGGGTCGGCCAACGGCGCCGCGATCGGCGCGTTCGGCCCCGATCGAAACGTCAGACTGCGCCGCGCCGCGTTGCTCTGATTGGCCTTCAGCTTCAACTGCTGCCCGGCGATCGGGACGTCGACCGCCGCCGCGCGGGCACCCAGGGCACCCATGAACAGGAAGGCGAGGGCGAGCGGACGTAAGCGGAGGATGCGGCCCATGTCGTCTCTATCGCACCGGCCGCGCGCGTGTTGCAAGGAAAGAAGGCGACGGAGAGGGCGCGGCTAGCGCAGCCCGGTCGCGTCGGGACCGCAGCGCTCGGCCGGGAGCGGCAGCAGCGGAGTCGCTGTGGCGTCCAGACCCGCCGGTGGCGCCTGGTTGGCGATCAACACCTTGGTGCGTTGCCCGTGCCACCAGATGTAGGCGGGCGCGCGCAGGTGGCAGCGCAGGTTCTCGACCAGGCGGGCTTTGGTGAGCAACACGGTCGGCGCCGGTGCGGCCAGCGCGAGCGCGGCTTGCTCGAGGGTCGCGGCGGTGACGATGTCGCGTCCGGTATAGAAGCGCAGCGAGTTCGAGCGGGCGTGATGCGTGACGATCTGGGCGGTGGCCGGCAGGGCGCGCACCAAGCGCGCCGCCGGTTCGAGGCTGAAGAGGTCCTCGAGCACCGGCGGGGCGACGACGTACGACCCCGCCAGATAGAGCAGCGCGGTGCCGAAGACGGCGGCGAGGGCGAGGTCGCGGCGCTGGCGGCGCAAGGCGCGCAGGCCGTAGAGCAGCAGGGGCGTGCCGGCGAGCAGCAGGATCGCGGTGGCGCTGCCGTGCGCGGCATAGCGCAGCACGACGACGAGGCCGACGAGCGATCCGATGGCGACGACCGCTGCCAGCGCGTGCAGCGCGATGTCGTGGCTGCGCTCCTCTGCGCGAGACAGCGGCATGCGGCGCACGACGGGCGCGAGCGCATTCGCCGTCAGCACGGCGAGTGGCGGGAACAGCGGCAGGAGATACGTCGCCAGCTTGCCGCGGCTGAGCGAGAAGAACACGAACACCACACCGATCCACAGCAGGCAGAACTCGCTGGCGCGCGGCACGCGCGCGGGGGCGGCGTGGCGATAGTGGAGGACGACGGCGGGCAAATAGAGACTCCACGGCAGGAACACCAACGGCAACAAGTACAGGTAGGCGAAGGGGTTCGCCCGATGCCCTCCCGTGCCAGCGGCAAAGCGCGTGACGTTGTGCGTCCAGAGGAACTTCCACAAATAGCTCGGGTCGACGATGGCGATGGCGGCGTACCAGGTGCCGGCCAGCGCGGCGATGATGAGCAACCCCTGCCGCAAGCGCAGCTCGTGCCGGGCCGGACGCGGTTGAACGGAGTACAGGAAGCCGCCGAACGTCAGCGCGGCGAGCACCAGGGCGACCGGCCCTTTGGTCAGCGTCGCCAGGCTCAGCAGTGCATAGGCGGGCCAGGGCGGCCAGCCGCGCGCGCGGCCGTGCAGCAGCCAGGCGCTGCCGTACAGGAACGCGGTGATGAGCCAACCGGAGAAGGCCATGTCGGTGATGGTGAAACGCCCCAGCCCGGCGTAGCCGCCGGCGGTGGCGAGAATCAGGCCGGCCAGCACCCCGGTGAGCGGGTCGAAGAAGCGCGCCGCCCACCACGCCGTGGCGGCGATGCCGACACAGGCGGCGACGGCCGAGGGCAAGCGCACCGCCCACTCGTTGGCGCCGAAGGCGTGGATCGACAAGGCGACCAGCCAGTACGACAGGACCGGCTTGTCGTGGTAGGGCACGAAGTTGAGCGTCAACGTGAGCCAGTTGCCGGTGACGAGGATCTCGCGCGCGGTCTCGGCGTGGCGCCCTTCATCGGGGTCGAACAGCGGCGGGCCGCCGAGGTTGGCAAAGAAGACCAGGTAGCAGGTGAGGACGAGCAGCGCGGGGCCGAGCAGCGGGTGCCCGAGGGCGCGTGCGATCGGTGCCGGTGGTCGCTCCGGTGCCGGCGGATCCACCGCACTGCCGGCTGATGGAACCGGGGCGTGCAGCGCGGGGGTCGGAGACACCATGCAGTAGGCAGGTTCGCAAGCGGCAGGAGGCGGCGAATCGCCGCGCCTCGGATACGACGGCCGCATCATCAGGAGTTTATCCGGGGTTTGCAACCAGCCCCGGCCACGAGAGCCCGGCGGCGTTTACATCTGCGCGCGCGTCTTGTAGCGGAGGCGCGTCCATGAGCGCACCGCCGTTTCCCCATCTTTTCTCGCCGCTGCGCATCGGTCCGCTCACGGCGCGCAACCGCATCGTGTTCGGGGCGCATTTCACCATGTTCTCCGAGCCGGCCGCGCGCTGGGGCGAGCCGGGTTTTCTCGGCGCGCGGGCCGGACGCTACCTCGGCGAACGGGCCCAGGCCGGCGTCGGCGTGATCATCGCCGGGCAGGTGCAGGTGCATCCGACCACGGCGTACCAGATGCCGAACAATGCGGTGGCCTGGGACGAGACCGCGATCCCGCACTTTGCGCGCGCCACCGCGCCGATCCACGCCGGCGGCGCGCTGGCGTTCGCACAGCTGGCGCACAACGGCGGCGTCAATCAGGGGCCGTGGTCGAAGCTGCCGGCCTGGGCGCCGTCGAGCGTCGCCAACTCGCTCGAGCCACCCAAGGTGATCGAGCCGCACGAGATCCGCGCGGTGGTCGAGCACTTCGCCCGCTCGGCGCGCAACGCCGTCGCCGGCGGGTTCGACGGCATCGAGATTCACGCCGCGCACGGCTATCTGCTGCACGAGTTTCTCTCGCCGCGCAGCAACCGCCGCACCGATGAATACGGCGGCGATCTCGACCACCGCATGCGCTTCGCCGTCGAGGTGCTCGAGGCGGTGCGCGCCGCGGTCGGTCCCGGTGTCGCGGTCGGCCTGCGCCTGGTCGGCGACGAGGAGACGCCGGGCGGCCTGACGGCGGCCGACGCCGCCGAGATCGGCGCGCGCTTCGAGCGTCTGGGGCTGGTCGACTTTCTCGACGTCAGCATCGGCGTGTCCGGCCTCGGCATGGTGCGGCCCCTCTACGCGCCGCACCAGTTGGGCGTGTACGCCGCGCAGGCGGTCAAACAGGCGGTGCAGCGCGTGCCGGTGTTCGCCGTGCACCGCATCCTGACGCCTGAAGAGGCGGAGGGGATCGTCGCGCGCGGCGAGGCCGACGCGGTCACCGTGGTGCGCGCACTGATCGCCGATCCGGAGTGGGCGGCGAAGGCGGCGGCCGGGAGATCCGACGCGATTCGCCGCTGCGTCGGCTGCAACCAGGGTTGCTACGGCAACCTCGTGCAGGGCTTGCCGATCACGTGCGTGACCAATCCGGCGGTCGGGCGCGAGGACACCCTCGGCGCGGGAACGCTGGGGGCCGCGCCGGTGGCCAAGCGCGTGGTGGTGGTCGGCGGCGGGCCGGCCGGCCTCGAGGCGGCGTGGGTGGCGGCGGCGCGCGGCCATCGCGTCACGCTGCTCGAGCGCGCCGACGTGCTGGGCGGCAAGATTCGCCTGGCCCAGTTGCTACCCGGACGCGAGGAGATCGCCGATCTCGCCGACTGGCGCGCGGCGGAGTGCGCACGGCGCGGCGTCGATATCCGGCTGGGCAGCGAGGCGACGGTCGCGGCAGTGCTGGCGTTGTCACCCGATGCAGTGGTGGTGGCGACCGGCGGCAAGGCGAGTGTGACCGCGTCGGCGAAAGGACCGCCGATGCCGGTGCCGGGTTGGGAGCAACCGTTCGTGATCGACCACGAGCAGGCGCTGCGGCGCCCGCAGACACTCGGGCGCCGTGTGGTCGTGTACGATGTCGTCGGCCACATCGAAGCCATCGGGCTGGGCGAGCTGCTGGCTCACCTGGGCGTGGAGGTGACGGTGGCGACGCCGTTTGCGCTGCCGATGAACCTCGACCGCGAGACCATCGGCTACGCCCTGCCGCGTGCCGCGCGGGCCGGCATGCGCTGGCGGCCGAACACGGCGCTGGTCAGTATCGGCGACCACGAGGTGGTGCTCGCCGACGTCCTCTCGCGCCAGCTCGAGACCTGCACCGGCATCGACACCGTGGTCATCCGTACGCACGGCGAGCCCGACGACGCGCTCTACTTCGCGCTGCAGAGCCGGGTTCCGCACCTGGTCCGCGTTGGCGACGCGGTGGCCGTGCGCCCGGCCGACCGCGCCATCTTCGACGGACACGTGGCGGGCCGGGGGTGTTGAAGAGGCCGAATGGCTCCTCTCGGGGTCGGAGTCGGTATCGGCATCGGTATCGATCTCTGCCGCGGTGCACTCCGCCCGCGATTCCGATACCGATTCCGATACCGACCCCGACTCTGATCGGGGTACGCGCTACAGCTGGCGCGACAGGCCGGTCAGGGCTTTGCTGAACAGGCGGGTGATGAGGATGCGGAACAACACGCCGAGGCCCGGGATCTTCGACTCGAACTGACAGCGCCAGGTGATCAGGGTGCCGTCGCCGCGCGCTTCGAAGAGCACTTCGCCGAGGTGGTCCTTGATCGGGATGCCGCCTTTGACGACGCGATAGGTCATGCGCTTGGGCGGCTCGAAGGTGAGCACTTCCTCGTAGACGGTCACGCCGGCGCTGGAGATCGCGCGCACGGCGCCGACGCCGTTCGGCGCCGGCGTGCCCTGGCGGTCGAGACGCACGGTGCCGAGCCCGGCCCACCGGGTCCACCCGACGTGGTCGGTGTACCGGGCCCAGACGGTATCAATCGGCGCATTGAATACGCGCTGCACCTCCACCCGCTGCATCCGCTCAGCCCTTTCTGTTCGAGTGCAGGCGGAGCAGTGCGATACCACTGAGCAGCAGCAGCGCCGCGGCCAGCATCGTCCAGGACATCGCCGGCGCAACGGCCGGGTCGAAGATCAGCGCGATCGGGCCGACCTGCGGCGTGTCGACATCGAACGGCGGGCAGACGTCGATGATGTAGATGCGGTCGCCGGCGACCAGCGGGCGCAGCAGCATGATCGAGAAGTTGCCGTTGGCGTCGGTGCCGCCCTGGCCGAGGAGCTCGTCGTCGGGCCCGCCGTTGTCGGGCAGGCTGTTGGCGCCGAGCTCGTAGACGCGCAGACAGTTCGGCCCGCGGTTGGGGCCGTTCTGCCCGGTGACTTCCTCCGAGCCGGGGGTGGCTCCGCCGGTGATCTCGGGCGGGGATCCCGGAGGGGGCAGGGTGCCGCCGAAGATCTGACCGAAGATGCCCGAGAAGCTGCCATCCTGGCCGTCGAACGGCCCGGCAGCTTGCGCGGCAAGGGAACGCGCGGCACCCGCGCTGGCCGCGAAGGGCTGGCCGGTGAACGACTGGCGCGCGCGGGACCGAAATCCGGAATGGGCTGTGGCCGCCTGCCCTGGTGCTGTGGCGGTGGGGATGGACCCAAAACGCGATTCGTTGTTCCAGGCGGTGACGAAGCGCGTGCCGTCGCTGGCGGCGCAGACCGTCGGTTCGCGCTGCTCGCCGAACGTGGAGGTGTTGACGAAGAGCTCGCCGCTCAACGGAGCGCCGGTGCTGTCGAAGTAGCGGCCGAACACGCCGTCGTTGTCGCCGTCTGCGCCGCTGGTGTCTTGCCACACGACCATGAAGTTGCCAGTGGCATCGGCCGCGACTGCCGGAAGGACCTGGTCGTCTTCGGTATGGGTGTTGATTTGAAAGTCGTCGCCGAGCGCCGTGCCGGTGGTGTCATACACACGTGCGAAGATGCCGTATTGTCCGCCGTCCAGGTACTCGTCCATCCAGGCCACGACGAAGCCAGAGCCGAACCCGGCGACAGCCGGGATGATCTGACTGTCAACCGTGTGGACGGAGACCTGGAACTCGCTGCCGAGCGGAGTGCCGGCGCTGCTCAGGCGCTGGCCGAAGATGCCGCCATCGGCGTCGTCCTGTTGGCCCTCGCTGGTCCACACCACCACGAGATCGGTGCCCGCTACCGCAACCTGTGCATCGTATTGATGATTACCGGTGTACGAGTTGACCTGGAACTCGGGCCCGGCGCTGCCGCTGCTGGTGTAGCGGCGGGCGAGCACGCCGTCTCGGTCGCCGTCGAGGTAGGCCTGTTCCCACACGACCAGGAACTCTCCCCCGCTCAGACAAGCGACATCCGGCCGCTCGGGGTAACCGCCGGTGTAGGTGTTGACCAGGAACTCGGTGCCTTTGGTGGCGCCGGCGCTGGTATAGCGCTGGCCGGCGATCCTGAGGTCCGCGTCGGAAAAATAGGAGTCACCGCTGACGTGCTCCCACACGACGACGAAGTCGCCTGTCGCGTCGCGGCAGACCGAGGGGGCGAGGCGCGATACCACGCACTGGGCCAGCGGCGGCACGATCTCGCCCGTCTCCGGGTTGCCGCTGGTGTCGTAGTGGCGCAGATACACCTCGGAGACCGTCGCGGTCGGCTGCTCCGGGGCCCCAGCCCACGCGATGCCGCAGCGCCCGCCGTCTTCGCACGACACCGCGCTGCCGACGGATACGGAAGGCCCATAGAGTCCCTGCGGGCCGATCGTGTAGGTGTTGACCTGGAACTCTCCGCCCAACTTCCCGCCACCACTGGCGAAGCGCTGCGCGAAGGAGCCATACGACGACCCGTCGCGACCGCCCGCGTCGATCCAGTTGACGAGGAAGTTGCCGGCGTCGTCTGCCGCGACGATCCCGGCGCTCTGTCTGCCCGCGGTGTACGCGTTGACGAGAAACTCGCTGCCGAGCGGCGCGCCACCGCTGGCGAAGCGCTGGCCGAAGATGCCCGAATTGCTGCCGTCCTGGGTGCTGGAGAAGGACGTCCAGACGACGACGAAGTTGCCCATCTGGTCCGAGGCGACCGACGGCAGATCCTGATCGTCGACGGTGTAGGTATTGACCTGGAACTCGCTGCCCTGCGCAGTGCCGTTGCTGGCGAAACGCCGGCCGAAGACGCCGGAGAAGCTGCCGTCCTGCCCCGCACTGCCGTAGGCTGACGACCTCCACACGATGACGAAATCGCCGTCGCCGTCAGTCGCTACCCTGGACAAGAACTGGTCGCCAGTTGTGTGGGTGTTGACCTGGAAGTGCGCGCCCAGGGCCATCCCGGCGCTGTTGAAACGGCGGGCGAAGATGCCGAGCTGGTCTCCGTCATTGTCGCCTACGTAGTACTGGCCCGCCGTCCATGCGACGACGAAGTCGCCGTCGTCGTCCGCCGCGACGGACGGCAGGAGGGGGTAGACGGTGTAACTACTGATCTGGAGCTTGCTGCCGAGTGGTATGCCGGCGCTCGCATAGCGTCGGCCGCTGAGCTGGACGGAATGATTCGCGAAGTCGAGGTCCTGCCACACGACAACGAAATCGCCGTTGTCCTCGCAGCCGACGTCGTGCCCGTTGAAGAGCGAGCCGTAGATCGGCCCGTTGCCGGGAGCGATCTGGAGCTCGCTGCCCAGTGCGCCGCCAGTTGCGTCGAAGCGTTGGCCGCGAAGGTCGCCGTCGGGGAAGGTCGAGTACACTTCCACGGTGTTGCCATTCGTGTCCCGGCAGATGCTCGTGTTGAATCGCGTCGGGCCGCAGCTGCCGCCAATCGGCACCTCGATGGGTGCCCCCAATCTCATGCCGTCCGGGTCGAAGCGCTGCGCGTAGATCGTGGCGGCGGCGTTGTGGTCGTTGACCGACGGGCGGCCCTCGAAAGCGGAGACCGAGCTGCCGTCGCTCGTGCAGGCGACGTCGGCGTCTTCCTGAAAGCCGAGGGTAAAGGTGTTGACCTGAAACTCGTTTCCGAGTGGCGGCAACTGCGCGGAGGAGACGGAAGCGGTCAGCGCCGCCATGCCCATCAGTACACGACCCAGGGTTTTCATCACGGCACCTCCCGACGCCTCCCAGCGGCGTTCCGTTACGGAACCGATGACCTATCATCTCTTGGGGTCAACACCAAAGAGTGGAACCGCTATCGCTTGCCGGGCAACGCCGTTGCGCGGTAAGCGACGCCCTGGAGGAGCCGCATGTCACTCTATCTCGACGAGATCTGGCTGCAGTGGGGCTCGGCCGAGGAGGCCCAGCAGGTGTTGACCCGGTTCAGCGCCATGGCGAGCGGCGAGTTCGTCTATCCACCCGGGGTGTCGCTGGCGGCCGGGCCGTGGTTCTCGAACGAGGAGGCGAAAATCGTGCTTGTGCTCGACATCGAGGACCACGCCAAGACCTTCGAGGGCTTCGCCACCGCGCTCATGCTCGGGCTGATCAAACGCCGGCGGCTGACGCCGATCGTCGAGTGGGGCGCCGTCGCCGCGTTGCTCGCGGCGCGCGCCTGAGGCGGCGCGGCTACCAGCCCGAGTCCGCGATGAGTTGACGCACGCGGGCGCGAATCTCGTCGCGGATCTCGCGCACCTTCTCGCGCGGCTGCCCCTTCGGGTCGGTGAGGTTCCAGTCCTGCCGCTGCAGTCCGGGCACCAGCGGGCAGGCCTCGCCGCACCCCATGGTGACCAGCAACACCGCGCCGGCCGCCAGCGCGTCGGTGAGACGCGTCGGCGTGGCATGCGCGAGGTCGATCCCGACCTCGCGCATGACGTCGACCACCTCGGGGTGCACGTGGGCCGCGGGCTGCGTGCCGGCTGAGAGCGCCCGCGCCCGCTGCGGGTTGGCGTGCGCGTTGAAGAACGCCGCCGCCATCTGCGATCGCCCCGCGTTGTGCACGCAGGCGAAGATCACCGTCGCCACGTCGCTCATGCCGCCCTCCCCGGCGTTGCGTCGGCAGGAAACCAGTGCCGCGTGCGGTTGCAGACGGCGCAGACCGACAACATCACCGGCACTTCGACCAGCACGCCGACCACGGTGGCGAGCGCCGCGCCCGAGCCGGGGCCGAACAGCGCGATCGCCGTCGCCACGGCGAGCTCGAAGAAATTGCTCGCGCCGATCAACGCGCCGGGAGCGGCCACATTGTACGGCACACGCAGGGCGCGCATCAGCCCGTAGGCCAGCGACGAGTTCAAATACACCTGCAGCAGGATCGGCACGGCGATGAGCGCGACATGCCCGAGCTTGCCGGTGATGTTGCCCGACTGGAAAGCGAAGATGAGGACCAGCGTCGCGAGCAGCGCGACGACGGTCACCGGCGCCACGCGCGGCAGCAGCACGCCCTCGAACCACGCCGCCCCGCGGCGGCGAATGCACCAGGTGCGCACCGCCACGCCGACGGCCAGCGGGATGACGATGAAGACGACGACCGAGTACAGCAGCACCTCGAACGGCACGGTCAAGGTCGAGGCACCGTTGACCAGCACGCGCACGATCGGGGCGAACAGGAACAGCATGATCAGGTCGTTGAGCGACACCTGCACCAGCGTGTAGGCCGGATCGCCGTCGGTCAGATGGCTCCAGACGAACACCATTGCCGTGCACGGGGCGGCCGCCAGGATGATGCAGCCGGCGATGTACTGATCGGCGTCGGCCGGCGCGATCCAGGCCGCAAACACATGGCGGAAGAACAGCCAGGCGAGGAAGGCCATCGAGAACGGCTTCACCAACCAGTTGACGAACAACGTCACGAGCAGCCCGCGTGGCCGCCGGCCGACGTCGCGCACGGCGGTGAAATCGACCTTCATCATCATCGGCACGATCATCAGCCAGATGAGGATGGCGATCGGGATGTTGACCTGGCTGCCGGCGGCGAACTCGAGCGTCTGGAGCGTGCGCACCGCCGCGGGCGCCCACTGCCCGAGCATCAGGCCGACGACCATGCACAGCGCCACCCAGGCACTGAGGTAGCGCTCGAAGACGTTCAACCGCTTCACCGTTCGACCGCGGACGCGCGCATCACCGCGCAGCGGCCGGGCTCGCGGACGGCTCCTTGGGCTTGTGCCAGTGCGGATCCTCGAGGCCGAGGAACTCGTCTTTGAAAGCGGCGAAGATGGCCGAGGAGACGACGACCAGGGCCACCGCTACGCTGGCGACTACCGCAGCCTGCTCTGCGAGTTGTGGGTCGTTCGACAGGGCGCTCCGCGTCGTGGCCGGCAGGACGAACCCGATGACGACCGCCCCGACGGTGGCGCCGACGTGGTTGCTGAAGGTCCGCGTGCCGAAGAGGGTGGAGGCCCAGCGCGTGCCGGTCTCCTTGATGACCCCCATGTGTCCATAGAGGCGGATCATGCCGAAGCCGCCGCCCATCAGGATGAGCGAGGGCAAGGCCATCACGTATGTCGGGTGCTGTGCTGCCGCGGCGAACCACCACGCCATGCTCAGGACGATGAGGGTGCAGCCGATCAAGGTCTCGATCTGGCGCGTGAGCCCGAACTGCTCGCGGAAACGATGCGCGAGCAGGTGCAACCCGATCAAGGGAATCGTCAGCGCCAGCATGCCGAGGCCGATTTCGGTTGCCGACAGGTCGGTGTCGGCCTCGAGAATGACCGGAAAGGCCGTGACGATCACAAACAGCGCCCCGACGTGAATGGCGCCGAAGAGGTCGGTCAGCCACATGCGTTTGTTGTGCAGGACGATGTCGGCGTCGAAGAGCGGGTGCGAGGCCTTGCGGTTGAGGACGAAGAATCCGGCCAGGCACAGGGCCCCGGACACCAGGATGGCCGCGATCAGCGGCCCGGACGCGATTCCCTCCTTGGCCGTCAGCAGCGCCAGGTAGGGACTCAGCAGGCCGAGGCCGAGCAGCAGCGCGGGTAGCAGCAGGGCGACGGTGAACACCACGTCTTCGTCGCGACTCTCTTTCATCGCGCGCGCGCCCAACCCGACGGCGACCAACATCAGAATTGCGTCGGCGACGAAGAGCTGTCTCCAGGACGAGTCGGACGCGAGCAGCGGGCCGACGACGGGGCCGAGCACCATGCCGGCCATGCCCGCGCCGCGCCACAATAGCCAGGCGTCGTGGCGCGTCGTGCCGTGCATGGTCGAGACGAGAATCCCGCCGGTGGCGGTGAGGATCAACCCGGCACTGAACCCCATGAGGGCGCGCACCGCGATCAGCGACCACAGATCGGTCACCGCCAGGCCGAGGAGCGCCGCGGCAGAAAAGACGAGCCCGGCGATCACGAACGTGCGCTTGCGGCCGAGGATGTCGGCCATGCGTCCGCCGGCGACGGCGATCATGATGAGCGCCACCGAGTAACTCGCCAGGGCGACCTTCACTCGTGAGTGCGTCACACCGAGCTCGCTGGCCAGGCTGGCGTGGAACATCACGAAGAGCGTGCTGCCCAACCACGAAAGGAAGACCGCGAGCGTGATGGCGATCAGGCTCCAGCGGTGCTTCTCGCCCTTCGCCTTCTTCTTCTCGGCCTTCTTCAGCCGATGCGCGGCCTCCTCTGCGGGGGTTCTCGGCGCCTTGGGCGGCTTGGCCGCGGTGGCTTCAGGCATCGGGCATCTCAGACGGATTCCACGTCGTCGGCCAGCAGCATCTGCGGCACGGCGACGAAGCGGTACTTGGGTTCCGCCCCATGCTGGCGCACCAGGACCCAGATGAGGTCGAAGCGTTCGTCGGGCCAGTGCTTCGGAATGTCGTCGGCATTGACGACCGGGAAGCAGCGGATGAGTTTCGCCAGCGTGCCGTGATGCCAGACGATCAACGGCGATTCAGGCCGGCTGAGCACCGCTTTAACCAGCTCCTCCTCGTTGCCGTGCGTGTGATCGTCCTCGACGTCGACCTTCAGGCGGTGCGCGGTCGGGGTGGCGGTGTTCATCTCCCGCTTGCTCTTGGCTTCGTGAGTCGGCCGGGTGGCGAAGACGCGGCCCGGCCGCACGACGTGCGGATGAGACTTGGAGGGGGCGTGGGCGAACAGCACGGCGAGGGCCCCGGCGCGGGTCCAGCCTTGTACGGAGAGGGAGTGCTCGTCGATCTCGCCGTGTTTGTTGATGCCGTGCGGTGGCGATCCCTCCCCCGGCTTCTCGCCGTGGCGCACGAACATGATGACTTCAGGAGGTTCGTTCCGATTCACCACGTGACACCCCTATCTTGGAATTGCCCGCGGGCCCGGTCTGCTCGCGGTGTCGATAGCCTACCACCGGAACCACGTCGGCGCCAAAGTTGCGCGCGACGAGAGACGCAGTCTAAAACCGTGCGATGCCAGGGCACCGCAGAGGATTGTGGCTTGGAACCGTGATCCTGGGAATTATCGGGCCGAATTCCCTGCGCGCCGTGACTCCCAGTCCAGCGCCAGCTCTGCCGGCGGAATACGCCATCCGCTGGAACATCAAGGATGGCGGCCCGGCGACGGCGACCGCCGTGCTGGCGAGTTTGAAACGCGCCCAGGACGATTCCGGCGCGTACGAGGTGCGCTACTTCGATTTCCGTCCGCCGGCCGATGGACCACCGGGGTTTGCGCCGACCCTGCGGCAGCGGGTCAAAGGCAAGAAGCACGAGCTGACCTTCAAGTACCGCGGTGATCATCCGCTGTCGGCGTGGCGCTGCCCCCTCTCGTCAACCCCGGACGAGGCCAAGGGCGAGGTCGACGTCTCCATTCCGGCGTCGGGTGATCCGAAGCGCGCGTATTCGTACAGCTGCACGCTGGAGAGCAAAGGCCAGCCGGTGGCGCCGCCCGACGCGCTGAAGGCACAGCCGACGCGCTGCGTCAGCACCATGACGCGGCTCAAGGCGGGAGACCTCAAGGTCGAGGAGTGGCACATGCCCGAAGGCGTGATCGTTATCGAGGTGTCGCGCAACGGCGCGGATACCCCGCACGACCTGAGCGACTTTCAAGCCACCGTTGTCGCCCCGCTTCTCGAGGCCGGCATCAAGCCAACCGATCGCAGCAAGACCGAGCTCGGGAGAACGTGCGAGTAGCATCCGGCGCTTGACCTGGTGCCTCCATGCGGCGTACGCGACCGCTGTGGCTGTCGAATTTCAGTTCTAGGGAGGAACAGATGCGCAAGATGACGAGGCACGGAAGAGCATTGGTCCTGACGGTCCTGATCGCCGCCCCGCTGCTGGTGAGCGCGTGCGCCGCGACGCGCGGCCGCCGTGGGACGCCGGAGGAATCCGGCTTCCTGGGCGACTACTCGCAACTCCAGGCGGTCGACGGGTATCCGGCGGCGCGCCTCTACATCAAGCCCGGTGTCCAGTGGGCGAACTACGACTCGGTGCAGCTCGACTCGGTGGGACTCTATGCCGACGCGAGCACCGCGAAGCTGAGCCCGGCAGACCAGCAGATGCTGACCGACACGCTCTACAAGAGCTTGTACGACGATCTCAGCAAGTACTTCACGGTCGTCAACCAGGCCGGCCCCAACACCCTGCGCCTGCGCGTCGCGCTGGCACAGGTGTCGGGCGCAATGCCGGTGCTGCGGACGGTGACGACCGTCGTGCCACAGCTGCGAGTCCTGGGCGCCGTCGTCGGTCTCGCCGGCGACACGGCGACCATGGTCGGCAGCGCGACGGTGGAAGTCGAAGTGCTGGACTCGGCGACCAACCAGCGGCTGGCGGCGGCGGTCGACGACCGCGCCGGGACCAAGGTCCTGTTTGCCACGCGCGCCTACACGACCTGGGGCGACGTTCAGGCTGCGTGCAGCTACTGGTCGAGCCGCATTTCATGGCAGCTGGCCCGCCACGGCGTGCAACGCAAGGCGGGTGTGGGCATGCCGGAAGAACCGAAGGAGAGCCGTTCGATCTAAACCGAGAGGGATGCCGGTTTATCGACGCGCCCGCCCTGCAGCGTTGGCGATCCTCGTGCTCGCCGCGCTGTCGGGGGGCTGCGAGGAGAAATGGGATACGACGCAGCGCCCGTTGCGGGACGAGGAGCTGGATGCGGCGTTCTTCGCGGGGCTCGACTCGGAGACGATCCCCGACGTTCCCGAGCCGGAGGCCCTGCGTCCCTGCTGCATCTTCGGCAACGACGTCGGCGTCCAGCTCGGCCGCATGCGCGTGCCCGGCTACGAGGTCCAGAACGTCGTCGACATCAGCGAGCTCGGCACGCATCAGTACAACAAGGGCACGGTCGCGCTACAGCCGCGCGGCGGCGAGCGCCTCCTTTCCGATGAGGCATCGGGCATTCTGTACACCTGTCGCGGCGGCTTCATCGACCTCGCGCACGTGCGCGACAACGCCGACCGCACGTTCTATCTCGTTTCACAGATCTCGCGCCTCGCGGCCACAGGCGGCGTGCTTGCCATTACCGGGGAGGGTGCCGACCGCCACATTGCCCTGAAGCCGCTCGACGCCAGTCTGGTGCGCGCCTACGGCCTGCGCGAAGTGGTCACGAGCCTGGCGGAGTGGCTCTCCTTCCAGGCGTCGATCTGGCACGAGATCACCACCTGGTATGGTTGGTCGTCGACGGCGTTCTCCGAGCGGCCGTCCGCATTCTCGCTCGAAGACCTTTATTCCAACCTGATGGGCATCAAGATCACCGGCGCGATCGTCCGTCGTCACGCGGCCCCGAGTGAGGTGGCCTACAATCAGGCGGTTACCCGGGTTCTCAACGACGCGCTGGGCAAGCTCGGGCCGCTCCCCAGGGACGCCAGCCGCCGCGCCTTCGAGTATGTCGACGGCATCTGGTGGGACTCCACCAAGCGGGTTCCCGACAACCAGCTCGTGCGCCACCGCAACTTCAATATCGGGCCCACACTCTACCCGTGGAAGCTCGTGGACGCGCAGCTCTCCGACACGTTGGTTGCCGGCCGCAAGGAGTTCGACCAGGCCTGTCAGGGTGACTGGACGCCGCTCGGGCTGAGCGTGCCCGACCGCCTCGGGGGCGTGCCGTTCCGGCAGATGGCGACGCTCGAGATTCACCCGGGTGAGCTGCTCGTGCAGAACGGGCTTCCCTTCCCCAAGTCAGGCAGCACGATGGTGACGCAGGAGGATTTCCCCGCGCTGATCGCGGCCATCGCCCGCGCCGCGGACACCGAGCTGGGCGCTGGCGCAGGCCTTCCGGCCGCCCGCCCCGGCGAAACCTCGCGCAAGCGCGAGTGACACAGGCTGCGGGCTGGCCTTCGCCGGCTGCTCGGTGATAGCCAATCGCGATCCGATTCGGACGCGATGAGAGGAGCGGCGTATGGCCCAGATCAATCCCCGTGGCATTCCCGTCGAGCGCGGCAAGATTCACGAGTTTGCCGAGGCGATCCTCGACGACGACCCGCTCTACCACGACGAGGAGGCCGCGCACGCGGCGGGGCTGCCGTCGGTGGTGGCGCCGCCGACCTTTTCGATGGTCACACAGCATTTCCCCGATGACAGTGTGCCGCCGTCGGCGGAGCTGCAGGGCCTCGACATGCGGTTCATGCTGCACGGGGCGCAGGAGTTCGTCTTCGAGCGGCCGTTGTTCGCGGGCGACCAGCTGCGCGCCGAGCCGGGACAGGTGCGCAGCTACGAGAAGCAGGGGAGGCGCGGCGGCCAGATGAAGTTCATCGAGATCGAGACCGTCTACCGGGACCAGCACGGCGCGGTCGTATTGCGAACCAAGACGACGGCAATTCAAACCGAGGGTGTGGTGAAGGAATCATGAGCGACTGGCCGAGTGTAAAACCCGGCGACGAGCGCCAGTTCCAGGTCGCCGACCTGACGCGCACGCACTTCGCGCGCTACGCCGGCGCCAGTGGCGACTTCAACCCGATCCACCACGATCAGACGATCGCCGAAATGGCGGGGCTGCCGACCGTGTTCGGCATGGGGATGTTCACCGCCGGCGTGCTGAGCCGTATTCCGGCGACGTGGTTCGGCCCGACTTCAATTCGGCGCTACGCGGTGCGCTTCGCCGCGCGCGTCTGGCCGGGCGACACGGTGACGTTCTCGGGGAAGGTCGTGCGCGTGCGCGACGAGAGCGGCATGCCGCATGTCGACCTCGAGCTCAGTGCCGTCAACCAGCGCGGCGAGACGCTGATCACCGGCGAAGCGACCGTGCGGCCATGGCGGCCGTGAGCGTGGTCGGGTACGCCGCAATGAAGAGACGCGTCGCGCTGTTTCTCGTCGCTGGCCTGGTTGCGGCGTGTCACGGAACGCTCGGGCCGATTCCCGGGGGCCGGCTGAACGGACCCGTGATGCACGAGCCGGTGGGTGACTGGTCGTTTGCCGAGCGGTACCCGGTTGCCGAAGTCGAGACGAATCCGTCCGCTCCCCACGCGGTGGCGGTCAACTACTTCGTCGCCGACGGCCGCCTCTACCTCGACATCGGCACCGATGCCGAGGCAGGCGGGTGGAGCCAATACATACGCGACGATCCGCGCGTGCGCGTGCGCTTCGGCGAGACGGTGTACGAGCTGATCGCGGTGCCAGTGACCGACGGCGACGAGCTCGCCTTGTTGCTGCCGGTGTTCTACGCCAAAAGCAGCGAGCGGCCGCCGCCCGGCTGTGTGGCCCCCTTTACGGAAAATCCCTGCCCGCGGATGAACGTGCGCTTCGTCCGACTGGCGTGGCGTCCCTACTAGCGAGCAGGTGAATCAATGATCCTCGAGCTTGCCCTTCTCGACGTGAAGCCCGGTGAAACCGCGGCCTTTGAAGCGGCCTTCCGCGAGGCGCAGGCGATCATCGCCTCGATGCCCGGCTATGTCTCGCACGAGCTGCAGCGCGGCCTTGAGACGCCGAGCCGCTACGTGCTGCTGGTGCGCTGGCAGACGCTCGAGGCTCACACGCAGGGCTTCCGCGGCTCGCCCGAGTACCAGCGCTGGAAGGCCCTGCTGCACCACTTCTACGACCCGTTCCCGACCGTCGAGCACTACGCGCCGGTGACGGGCGTTCCGCCGCACTGATCGGTCAGCGCGCGGGGCCGCGGAAGTTGCGACGGTAGCTGATGTAGTTGGCGCGGATCTCGCCGCCGAGCTTTTCGGCGGTGCGGCGCGAAGGCCAGTTGTCGTCGAGCACCAGCGTGTAACTGAGATAGCGCGCGCCGCGGCGCGCCAGCTCGAGGTAGGCATGGCTGGCGAGTGCCAGATTGACCCCCTGGCCGCGCGCCGAGGCGCAGACGCCGATGGCGAGGGTGTTGAGCCGTTCGGAGTCAGCCAGCGTGTGTCCGGGCGCGACGCGTGCGACCGAGGCGCTCTCGGGCACGACCCAGACGGCGCCGACCGGTACGCCGTCGCGATAGGCGATGGCCGAGGTGTCGAGCACGCCGGAGGTGCGCAGCGCGTCGATCAGAAACAGGAACTCGTCGTCCGACGTCGGCGTGTGGCCCCAGTGCTGCGCGAAGGCCTCGTTCCACGTGCGGGCGAAGTCCGTCGCCCGCGCGCCGCGCCGCTTGTCGCGCAGCGGCACGATGTCGAAGCCGGCGCGCCGCGCCGCCTTCAGCGCCTGCTGCCACGATTCGATCATCCGGGGGTGCACCGCGATGCGGTAGTCCACCCAGCCCTTCTCGGTCTCGAACCCCGCTTGCTTGAGCGCCGTGTGATAGTAGGGCGGGCTCTGGCGCAGGATGGTCGGCGGCAGCGACTCGTAGTCGTCGACGGCGAAGGGCAGATCGAGCATGCCGTAGCCGGCGCGCGCCGCGGTGGCGCCGCGCTCGGCCAGCCACGCGCAGGCGCGATCGAGCAGCGCCCGCGCCGCCGCCTGCGTGCCGGGCAGCGCCTCGAACATCACGACGTGCCCGAGCGGCTCCTGCCAGTGGTCGATGTAGCGCTGGTCGAGCACGGCCATCACCCGCGCGACGACCTCGCCGCTCTCGCGCGCGACGAGCGGATGGATGGTACGCCCGCGCAGGTACGGGCTGTCCGGTCCCAGCACCGCCAGCTCGAAGTCGACGAATGCCGGCCAGCGCGCCGCGCGCGCCGCGTAGACGCGGTTGTAGAGCAGGATGAACTCGCTCAGCGCGTCCTTGTCGTCGGCCACCTCGATGCGAATGGGCATAGCGCGGGTTCGATTCGACAGTGTGCCGGTTCGCGGCGCGAATGCCAATGCCCACCCCCGTTGCCGCGGGTTGACCGGTTCGAGCGCTGCGCTAGGCTGATGCGCAATGCGCAGCGTGAGCAATACGGCCGCTCCGGCGGCTGCGGCGGCAGACCTGGACAGCCGCTATCGCGCGGTGCGCGATGCAACCGCCGCGCTGTGCGCCCCTTTGTCGGCCGAGGATTGCCAGGCGCAGTCGATGGAGGATGCGAGCCCGGCGAAGTGGCATCTGGCGCACACGACATGGTTCTTCGAGACCTTCGTGCTGGTGCCCAACGTGGCCGACTATCGCGTCGCGCAGCCGGAGTTCCGCGTGCTGTTCAACTCGTACTACCAGAGCGTCGGCGCCCAGCACCCGCGCCCGCAGCGCGGGCTGTTGACGCGACCGAGTCTCGACGAAGTGCGCGCCTACCGCGCCGAGGTCGACGCGGCGATGGCCCGCCTGCTGGCGCGCCGCGGCGGCGAGGCCGAGCTGGCCGCGCTGGTCGAGCTCGGTCTGCACCACGAGCAGCAGCATCAAGAGTTGTTGCTCACCGACGTCAAACACCTCTTCTCCTGCAACCCGTTGTCTCCTGCCTATGCCGCGCCGGCCGCGCCGGTGAGCGCGCCGGTGCTGCCGTCCACTTGGCAGCCGTTTGCCGGCGGATTGCGCGCGATCGGGCACGGCGGCGACGGTTTTGCGTTTGACAACGAGGCGCCGCGCCACCGCGTGTACGTCGAGGAGTTTGCCCTCGCGTCGCGTCCGGTGACCAGCGGCGAGTTCGCCGAGTTCGTCGCCGACGGCGGCTACCGCCGCCCCGAGTTGTGGCTCTCCGACGGCTGGAGCGCGGCGCAGGCGCACGGGTGGAAAGCGCCGCTGTATTGGGAGTGGCGCGACGATGCCTGGTGGGAGTTCACTCTCAATGGGCTCCGCCCGCTCGATACGGCGGCACCGGTCTGCCACGTCAGCTACTACGAAGCCGACGCCTTAGCCCGCTGGGCCGGCGCGCGGCTACCCACCGAGGCCGAGTGGGAGGTCGCGGCCGAAACGCTTCCGATCGAAGGCAATTTCGCCGGCAGCGGTCGCCTGCATCCGATTCCAGCCCACGGCGACGGCGCGTTGCTGCAGATGTTCGGCGATGTATGGGAATGGACGCAAAGTCCCTACACGCCGTACCCCGGCTACCAGCCGCCCGCCGGCGCGCTCGGCGAGTACAACGGCAAGTTCATGTGCAATCAGCTCGTGCTGCGCGGCGGGTCCTGCGCCACGCCCGAGGGCCATGTCCGCCCCACGTACCGCAACTTCTTCCCACCCTCGGCCCGCTGGCAGTTCAGCGGCTTGCGGTTGGCGAGAGGGTAGGGCGGCGCTATGTCCGCTTCGCTTTGTAGTAGTTGATCAACCCGTTGGTCGACGCGTCGTGCGTCGTCACCGGCGCCGACCCCTCGAGCTCGGGCAGGATGACCTTGGCCAACTGCTTGCCGAGCTCGACGCCCCACTGGTCGAACGAGTTGATGTTCCAGATCACGCCCTGGGTGAAGATCTTGTGCTCGTACATCGCGATCAGCGCGCCGAGTGTGTGCGGGGTGAGCTTCTGGAAGAGGATGCTGTTGGTCGGCTTGTTGCCGGCGAAACGCTTGTGCGGGATCAGCGTCGCCAGCGACGCGCCGCTCATGCCGGCGGCGCGCAGCTCGGCTTCGACCTCGGCGTCGGTTTTGCCGCGCATCAGCGCTTCGGTCTGGGCGAAGAAGTTCGACAGCAGGATGGCGTGGTGCTCACCGGTGCGGTTCTGGGTCTCGATCGGCGCCAGGAAATCGCAGGGCACGATCTTCGTTCCCTGGTGGATGAGCTGGTAGAACGCGTGCTGGCCGTTGGTGCCCGGCTCGCCCCAAACAATCGGACCGGTCGACACGTCCACCGGCTGCCCGTTGCGGTCGATGCTCTTGCCGTTGCTCTCCATGTCGCCTTGCTGGAAGTAGGCAGGGAAGCGGTGCAGGTACTGGTCGTACGGCAGGATCGCCAGCGTCTCGGCGCCGAGGAAGTTGTTGTTCCAGACGCCGATCAGCCCGAGCGTGGCGGGGAGGTTCTGCGCCACGGGCGCGGTGCGGAAGTGCTCGTCCATCTCGTGCGCGCCGGTGAGCAGATCCTCGAAGTGGTCGAAACCGATGGCGATGGCGATCGACAGGCCGATGGCCGACCACAGCGAGTAGCGGCCGCCGACCCAGTCCCAGAAGGCGAACATGTTCTGCGTGTCGATGCCGAACTTGCGCACCTCCGCCGCGTTGGTCGACAGCGCGACGAAGTGCTTGGCCACGTGCGCCGGGTCGCGCGCGCTCTTCAGGAACCACGCTCTGGCGGACTGCGCGTTGGTGAGCGTCTCCTGCGTGGTGAAGGTCTTCGAGGCGACGATGAACAGCGTCGTGATGGGATCGAGCGGCTTGAGCGTCTCGGTGATGTGCGTGCCGTCGATGTTCGACACGAAGTGCACGCGCAGGCCGGGCTGGTGATACGGCTTGAGCGCTTCGGTTACCATCACCGGGCCGAGATCGGAGCCGCCGATGCCGATGTTGACGACATCGGTGATCTGCCGTCCGGTGTAGCCCTTCCAGGCGCCCGAGCGGATGGCGGTGCTGAACTCCTTCATGTGCGCCAGCACGGCGTTGACGTCGGGCATGACGTCGCGCCCGTCGACCAGAATCGGCCGATTCGAGCGGTTGCGCAGCGCGACGTGCAACACGGCACGGTCCTCGGTGAGGTTGATCTTGGCGCCGCTGAACATCTTCTCGGTCCAGCCCTTGAGATCGACCGTCTCGGCGAGCCGATGCAACAGGGCCAGCGTCTGCGCGGTGATGCGGTTCTTGGAGAAGTCGAGCAGGATGTCCTGGAAGCGCAGGGAGAACTTCTCGAAGCGCTGCGGGTCCTGCGCGAACAGGTCGCGCATGTGCACGGTGGCGGTCTCGCGCTGGTGCGCGGTCAACTCTTGCCAGACCTTCGATTGGGTCAACGCGCTCATGCTCGATTCCCTCCTCGGCATTCGGTCGCCGCGCTCGACGCCCGGCTTCGCAGTGGTCCCGGCGCTGGCGAGCGCGCAACTCTACTCCCAGACGGGCGTGAGTTGAAAGGGCCGCGGGCCCCGGGCCTTACGGCGCCGCCGCTTCCGGGACCGCGATCGGCGCGCCGCCGCGGCGGCCAATAAAGATCAACGGGATCGAGACAAGCAGCGCAAAGACGCCGTAGAGCAGGGCGACGAACAGGGCGCCGTCGGCCACCGGGTCGGAGACGCCCGCGACGACCGGGAAGAGCGACGCCTTGATCAACAGGGACAGATTGGTGTTGCGGATGGCGACCTCAACCCCGATGGCAATGCGGTCAGTCCATTTGAGCTGGCAGAGGTGCGCAAGCCCCAGCGAGGCTTGTTGCGAGAGGGCCGCGAAAGCGAGCAACGCCAGCGGCCCGGTCCAGCCGTAGGCGCCCGGCTGGATGCGCCCGGCGCCGGTCGATCCGACGGCGATGGCCAAGATCAACAGCATGCTGCCGATGATGCCCCACTTCGAGATCGGCAGACGCAGCTTGGGAAACGCCCCGCCGATCCCCATGCCGAGGGCGAGCGGCAGGAGCAGACAGAAGCAGATCTCGAACGCGACCGTGGCGGCCGGCATGACGATGGCGCCGGGCAGGTATGCGGCGACCAGGGCGCGCACGACCAGCGGCGTGGTGACCAGACAGCCGAGGGTGGAGACCGCGGTCAGGGAGATGGAGAGCGCCGTGTTGCCCTTGGCGGCGTAGGTGACGACGTTCGACATCGCGCCGCCGGGCGCGGCCGCGACCAGGGCCAGGCCGACTGCAATTCCCGCATCCACCGCCAGGCCGACCGTGACGAGGAAGGCGACGAGCGGCACCACCACGAGCTGCGCGAACAGGCCGACGACCAGCGCCGCCGGGGCGCGGAAGACGGCGAGAAAGTCGACGATGCGCAAGGTCGCGCCCATGCCGAGCATCGCCAGGCTGAGCTGGCCGGCGGCGAAATAGTACTCGTAGCGGGGATAGGCCTCGAACATCGGCGGCAGTGTGCCGGGTTCGGCGACCGGAGTCGACCGCCATCAGTCAACGCCCGGTCAGACGGCCCTCCCATTCGTCCACGGTGCGCGGCCAGTCGTCCTTGAGCAGCCGCGACAGCGAGCGGTCGGCGAGCAGGCGGCCGCCGGTCTGACAGGTGGGGCAGTAGTTGGTCTCGTTCTCGGCGTAGCGAATGCGCTGCACCGCTCGATCGCAAACGGGGCAGGGCTGGCGGTAGCGTCCGTGCACGGCGAAGCCGGGCCGAAAGGCGGTGATCTCGCCGGGGCCGGGGAAGCGGTCGCCAAACTCGGCGCGCAGCGCGTCGGTCCAGCGCACCAGGACCTGCCGCGCCGCGGCGTGCAAGCGGTCGGCATCCGCATCGCTCAGCTTGCCGGTGAGCGCCACCGGCGACAACCGCGCGGCGTGCAGGATCTCGTCCGAATAGGCGTTGCCGATGCCGCTGAACAGGCGCGGGTCGGTCAAGGCGCGTTTGAGCGTGTGATTCTCTCGCCGCAACACGGCGCGAAACGCCAACGCGTCGGCCTCCAACACTTCGAGCCCACCGGGGTCGTGCGCTGCCAACGCCGCGGCGCCGCGCACGACGTGCAGGGCGGCGCGCTTCTTCGGGCTCGCCTCGGTGAGCAGCACGGCGCCGGCCGGAAAGGCGAAGGCCGCCAAGCCGATTCTGCCCGGTGGCCGTGCGCCGCGCTTCCCCCAGCGCAGACGGCCGGCGATCATCAAGTGGAAGACGAGAAACAGCTCGTCGGGCAGGCACCAGACGATGCGCTTGCCGATCCGACGCAGGCCCTGCACGGGCTGGCCGATGGCGGCGGTGAGCGGCGGGTCGACGGAGCGTACGAGGAACGGACTGGCGAGACGGATCGCCTCGATGGGCTGGCCGACGATGCGTGGCGCCAGCGCTTCGAGGTAGATCGTGACGTCCGGCAGCTCCGGCATGCGCACCGTCTACTGGAAAGCGCAGCGTACGTCACCTGCGGCGCGTTAGCAGCCCGTTGTCGAAGGGTCGCACCGAGCCCGTAAAGGGCGTCTCCGCGTTTTTCAACGGGCTGTCGGGCATCATGATCCGTACACGTACACAGCGAAGCGGTACTCGTACTCGTACACGATGATCTCTCCGTTTGACGGACGGATGCAGGCTGCCTCTCAGGACTCAGCGCGCGAGCGAGCGCAAACGCGCCGTGACCGAGTACGTGTACGCGACCGAGTACGTGTACGGTCGGGACGACGCGTGCCGAACGGGCTTAGGCGACGCTTGACGGGCGCCGCCAGCGAGGGGATCTTTCCCGCTCGCAATCCGAGGAAGGTGTGGCCGTGGAACGACGGGACGAGGTCTGGAAGGGCGAAGCGCTGGTGCGAACGTTTCTGCGCGACGTGCGCGGCGGCATTCCGTTCGGCGCGGAGCAGATCGAGATCATGCTGCGCGTCGTCGGCAGCGGCGTTGCCACCGTGCGGCGATTCGCCGACCTCGGTTGCGGCAACGGTGTGCTCGCCCGCGCGATGTTGGCGCGCTGGCCCAAGGCGCGCGCGACGCTGGTCGATTTCTCCGCGCCGATGCTGGCTGCCGCCGAGCAGGACCTGTCCGCGCACCCGTCCGCGCCGCGTTTCGTGCTCGCCGACCTGGCCGATGCGCGCTGGGTGGACGCGGTCGCCGCGGCCGCTCCGTTCGATGCGGTCGTATCGGCGTACGCGATCCATCATCTGCCCGATGCGCGCAAGCGCAGCCTCTACGCCGAGATCCACGCGCTGCTCGCGCCGGGCGGCCTGTTCGTCAACGTCGAGCACGTCGCGTCCAGCACACCCTGGGTGGAGGCGCTGTCGGACGATTTGATCGTCGATTCGCTGCACGCCTTTCACGGCGCGCGCGGTGCGGCCCGGACGCGCGCAGACGTGGCCGCCGAGTTCGTTCACCGCCCCGACAAAGCGGCCAACATCCTGGCGCCGGTCGAGGGCCAGTGCACCTGGTTGCGCGCCTGCGGCTTCGCCGACGTCGACTGCTACTTCAAGGTTTTCGAGATGGCAGTCTTCGGCGGTCGCCGACTCAGCCAGCGGCCGGCGCGGGTGCCTGCAAGTCCCAATCGAGCTCGAGCAGATGGAGCACACCGGCGCCGTCGGCCAGGATCGCCCAGCAGCCGTCGGGGCTGAGCGCTGCGGCGGTGAGGCCGTCGTCGTGTGTGCAGAGCAGTGTGCCGGTGCCGGCGGCGATGTCCCAGAGTTGCACGCCGCCGTCGCGCCCGACCGTCAGCGCCCAGCGCCCGTCGGTGGAGAGATCGAGGGCGACGAGCGTGCCGGCCTGGCCCTCGAAACGCTGCGGATCCGCGCTGCCGTCCTCCAGCGACCAGCGCCGCAATGTATGGTCGGCGCTTGCCGCTAGCAGCCATTGCGCGTTGGGCCCGAGGCGCAGGGCTGCAATCGGTCCGGCGTTTCCGTCGAGCACGCGCATGCACTGACCCGTCGCGCAGTCCCACAGGCGAATCGTGCCGTCGTAGCTGCCGGTGATGGCGCGCTGGCCGTCGCTGCTCAAGCAAACGGCAGTGACCTGGCGCGTGTGGCCGCGCAGGACGCGGGTGCACTCGCCGCTCGCCAGCGCCCAGAGGCGGGCGGTATGGTCGTAGCTACCCGACAGGGCCCAGCGCTGGTCGGCGCTCAGCGACACCGATGTGACCACGCTGCGGTGTCCGCTGAGCACGCGCGCGCAGGTGCCGCGCGCGACGTCCCACACGCGCAGCGCGCCGTCGCCGCTGGCCGAGACGGCGACGGACTCGTCGGCGCTGCAGACCACGTCCCACACGGCGTCGGCGTGACCGACGAAGGTGCGCGCGCAGCGTTCGAGCGCGGTGTCCCACAGCTGCACGCTGCCGGTCGCGCTGGCGGCAAGCGCGCGGCCGCCGTTGGGGCCGAGCCGCACGGCGTTGACTGGCGCGCGCGTTGCCAACGTGCCGGACGGGTGGGCGCCGAGCAGGCGGGTGCGGATGCACACCCCGGCAAGCGCGCGCCACAGGCGCGCGATGCCCGCTGCCGCGCTGCCCTCGTCGCTCGCGCGGGCGCGACGCAGCGCGATAAGCGCCGTGTCGAGCCGTTGCCCCTGCCACGCGCGCTCGGCGGCTTCGAGCAGCTCCGCCGCATCGGGATCGGGCGACGGCAGGCGCGCATACGGTTCGCGCTGCGAGAGCTGCAGGGTGCCGGCGCGCTCGTGGGCTTGAGGCACCGCCCAGACGCGCACGCTCTGATCCCAACTCGCCGACACCGCCGTGCGGCCGTCGCCGCTCAGCGCCACGCCGGTGACCATGCGCGTGTGGCCCTCGAAGGTGCGGACGCAGCGGCCGGTGTCGATCTCCCAGATGCGCACGGTACCGTCCCACGAGCCCGACACCGCTAGGCGCCCGTCGGCGCTCAGACAGACCGAGGTGACGATGGCGCTGGCGCCGCGAAAGATGCGCAGACAGCGCCCGGTCGCGGTGTCCCACAGGCGCATCGTCTGATCCCAGCTGCCCGACAGCGCACGCTGTCCGTCCGCGCTGACACACACGGTGGCGACGTAGTGTTCGTGCCCTTCGAGCACGCGCCGGCAGGCGCCGGTGGTGGCGTCCCAGACGCGCACGGTCTGGTCGTCGCCGCCGGACACGGCCCAGCGGCCGTCGGCGCTGAGGGCCACGCTCTTGGCCGCATTGCGATGACCTTCGAACACCCCCAGGCGGCGATCACGCTCGAGGTCCCAGACCTGCAGCAGCGTGTTGTCGACGCCGAGGAAGTTGTCGCTGCCGCTGCAGGCCCACAGCGCGCGGGTGCCGTCAGCGCTGAGGGCGACGGAGAATACGGTGCCGGGCGTGTTGATCGTTTTCACGCAGCGGCCGGTCTTCACTTCCCAGAGCTTGAGCGAGAAGTCGTCGCTGCCCGAGAGCGCCCAGGCGCCGTCGGCGGTCGTACTCACGGCCGTGACACGCTGTGCGTGGCCGTCGAAAGTTCGCACCGCGCGCCCACTGGTCGCATCCCACAGGCACAGTGTGTGGTCGTCGCTGGCGGAGAGGATCGAACGGCCGTCGGGTAGCAGGCAGACGGAGGAGACGAAGCCGCGATGGCCGCTGAGCTGGCGCAGGGTGCCGGCCCCGGCACCGTCGGCATCGACCAGCGCGAGTGCCTCGCCGATCGCGGCGACGTCGGGCGCCAGGGCCCGCGCATCGCTGAGCAGGGCGCGGCCGGCGGCGACTTCGCCGCGCTCGAGCTGCACGACGCCCAGGGCATAGGCGGCACACCAGTCGGCGCCGCGCCCCGCGGCCAGCTGCTCGAGCCGCCGCACCACGACGGAGTCGGGCAGATCGCCGCGTCGCCAGCGCGTCAGTCCGGCGTTGTACGTCGCCAGCAGGTGGCGCGGGTCGGCGCTGAGCGCATTGTCCCACGCCGCGTCGGCGGCGACTTCGTCGCCGAGCACGAGCGCGGCGAGCGCGCGGTTGTTCCAGCCGTCCGCCTCCCACGTGGGCACGGGCATCGAGGCGAACGGGCTGGGCCGGCCGAACAGCTCGACATGCGCGGCGCAGAGTGCCTCGCGCACTTCGGCGACGGCGGTGGGGCGGCGTTCGGGGTCCCAATCGACGCAGCGCCTGAGCAGCGCCGCGAGCCCGGCCGGCAGCGCTACGGTGCCCGGCGCTCGGCGCGCCTCCGGTGCCTCGCGCCGCGGGCCGCGCGCCACTTCGTAGGGACGGCCGCCGCAGAACATCTCGTAGAGACAGACGCCGAGTGCGAAGATGTCGGTGCGGCCGTCAACCACTGCCGCATCGACCCACTGCTCGGGCGCGACGTAGGCCTCCGCGGTGCGGCGGCGCTGGCCGGCGGCCGCGGCGCGCGCGGCAACGCCGAGATCGGTCAGGCGCAGCTGGCCGTCGGCGGTGAGCAACAGGTTCTCCGGCGTTAGCGCTCCGTGCCAGAAGCCGTCGGTGTGCGCGTGTTCCAGACCGTGACAGATCTGGACGGCGAGGTTGAGGCCCAGACGCAAGTTGGCGCTGCGCCCGTCAGTGATCCAGGGGCGCAAATTGCCGCCGTCGAGGTGCTCGACGACGAACAGCGGCAGGCCGTCGGGGACGTCGACGTGGTGGCAATAGGCGATGTGGGGATGGAAACCGAGCCCGGTCCAGCGCTCGGCGTCGTCGACCATCGCCTGCAGCATCGGCGTCCGGTCGAGCACGGCGGTGGGGACTTTCAACACCACGTCGACCTGCCACGGCAGATGGCGGGCCAGACAGGTGGTGAGTCGCTCGCCGCGCGCCAGCACGCGCTTCACTTCGTAGCGCTGGCCGAGGCACGTGCCGGGGGCGAGCACGGGCGGCTCGAGCGCCGGGTCGGCCTGCCAGAGCGGGCGCGGGGCCAGCGCGACGGCGGCTGCGGCCCCGCCGTCGCGGCGCCAGGGCGGCCACGTGTCGGCCGCTGGCAGCGCGACATCCAGGTCCGAGCGCCGCGCGGCGATGCTCGGCAGGGCGTTCGGTGTGCTGATACGCGCCGCAGCGCTCGGCGGCCAGCCGTGCGAGGGCGGATCAACTTCCGCCCGGCGCGGTACGAAGCGCTCGGCGCGCGCGCGCAGAGCGTCGTCGAGATCGGCGCCGTCCTCGGGCACGATGCGACGCAGCAGCTTCTCGAGCTGACTGCCGGGCGGCACGGCGCGGCTGAGCTTGGCGGCGCCCTGTTTGGCGGTCTCGGCGGTCAGTGCGCGCCATTTGTCCGCCCAGTTCATCTCAGCGCGCTGCCTCGCAGAGCGCCGCGATCTCGGCATCGACATCGACGATGATCGACAGGGTGGAATCGCCATCTCCGCACGCCTGGTCGATCAGGCCTTTGACGGAATCGATCAGCCGGAGCAGAAAGTCGACCAGGGCCGTGTCGTCGACGGCGGCGGAGCCGCTCTGGACGGCCGAGACCAAGGCCGTGGCAGCGTCGAGTTGAACGGTGGCCGCCGACAAGCCGACCACCGTGGCGGCGTCGCGGATGGTGTGCAACTCGTCCGCGAATGCCGCCAGCAGGCGGCTATCGCTGGGGTTCTGCTCGAGGGCCAACAGCGCATCTTCGCAGCGCTCGAAGCTCTCGGCCGCTTCGGCGATGAAGGCATCGAGGAACTCGCTCTCCGGCGCGACGGCGACCGACTCCCGCTCGATCTCCAGCTCGTCGGCGGCGGGCTCGTCACCTGCGATGAGCGGGGTCGGCTCGGCCCCGGAGTAGTCGCGCTGCGTCGATGCGATCAACCGGTCGATCGCCACGGCGCTCACTGCAAGACGCGGCCACGTTTCGGTGAAGGTCGCGGTGAGTCCTTGCAGGCGCTGCGGCGGTGCGGCCGCCAGGGCGGCTTCGAGTGACTGTTCGAGGATGCCGACCGCGTCGAGGAGGGAACCGACGACGCCGCGCGCCGCAGCCGCATCGATGGCGTCGAGACAGCGGCCAAGCCCGCTGAGCTCGGCCAACGCCTGGCTGGATTGGCAGAGCGGCTCGATGCCGTGCCGCGCCGCTGCGTCGGTCAGGCCGCGTCCGGCGGCGCCGACCCCCGCCCGGGCCGTCGCGTTGGATCGGTCGGCTTCGAGCTCCTCCAGATTGCAGCGCAGTGCTGAGGTCAACGCCAGCAACTCGGCACGCGTGGCGCCGTGCGCTCCGGTCTCCATGCGTTCGGTCATGCGCCCGCCCGAGGGGTCGGACCCGAATCCGTTCTGGCGCGCCGCTGATGCATTTCCCCGTTTCTCACTGCCGCGCGAGGCACCCGGCGGGTCCTCCGTGGCGCGGTCCAGAAGGGCAAATCCTACGCCACGTGCTTCCGTTCCACCCACCGCATCGGACTGGATGCGGAAGGCCGCAGAAAATGTCAGGGTTTTTCCCTGGTGGCGACTATTCGACGCCTGGCCGTGCAATGCGCATAGCTGGCGGCATGCGACTCCCGGGAATCAGTTCCGAGGCGGCGCGCCGCTGACGGCGGGCATGACTTCGCGCGCGAAGCGCTCGAGCAGCTCGAGGTAGTGCGCCAGGCTGCGATGGCGGAAGCGCAGGTTCATCGCGGTGGCGCCGAGGCGAGCGTAGTCGGTGGCCATCGCCTGCGCCTGTGCGATTTCGGCGGGCTGATCAAGGGCCACCGGCGCGTCGGGGCTGAGGACGATGTCGAACGAACCGGCGCGTTGCTGCCAGGCGGGCCAGTCGCGCGCGCGTTCGAGCAGCACGCCGAGTTGTGCCGCGTCGAGGCCGAAAGGGTCCCACCCCTCCGCGAGCTCGAGTGCGCGGCGCAGCGAGCGCGGCGAACGGCCACCGATCCAGATCGGCAAGTGTGGCTGCACGGCGCAGGGATCGACGAGGAAGTCGGAGAATTCGTAGTGCGTGCCGCGGTAGGTGGGCTGCCGCTGTCCAAGCGCGGCGCGCAGGGCGCGCAGGGCGTCTTCGTAGCGCGCCCCGCGGCCGGCGAAATCAACCCCGAGCACCTCGAACTCCGGCTGCAAGCTGCCCACGCCGACGCCGAGGATCACCCGCCCGTTCGACAGCCTGTCGAGCGTGCCGTAGCGCTTCGCCACCTCGAGGGGGTGATGGTAGGGCAGCACGATCACGTGCGTCAGCAGCCGAATGCGCTCGGTGATGGCCGCGACGAAGCCGAGCGTTCCGGCCGGCTCGTAGTAGCGGCCGCCGCGCACGGCGGCGACCGCACTGGGAATGCCGACATGCTCACTGCAGGTCAGGTGGTCGTATCCGAGCTGGTCCGCCACCTGCGCGATGCGCCGCAGCTCGACCGGCCCCGCTTCGGCTTCCCACGCGGCGTGCGCGCGCGGCACCAGCGTCACGATCGGCGTCGTCAAACCAAAGCGCATCGCAGGGGCCCAATGTTCCAGTTGCGGCGAGAAACCTCAACTGCGGCGCGGCATCGAATGCTCGGAGAGGGCTGGCGAGGAGCCCATGTCACGGATCTGACGCTCCCGGGGCAAGCGGCGCCGTGGTGGAAGCTCTTACAAGACCACGCGCTGGGCAGGTGTCACACCACGTAGGGTTGGCGAACGCTTGGATGTGGCACAGCCCATGCTCTTCACTTCCAACAGAGGCGAATGACGATGCTGCGCAAGACTCAACAGGGACGACCGACGGCAAACAGGTTGCAACGCCGCCGGTCGGTTGGACGTGGACTGCCGCAGCGCTCGACGCTGTTCGACCTCATCCGCCTGGTGCAGCCGCGCTGCGGTTCGGCGGGCGAGCTGGTCGAGGTCGTCACCAGCCTGGTCAACTCCGGACGCGTGGTGTTGACCGGCAGCTTCAAAGGCGAGCAGCTCTAGAACCGGTCCCTTGACTTGCCGGCGGCGTCTTCTCAGAGTCGTCGGCGATGGTGGACCGTCTGGTCGTAATCGGGGCGCGCGAGCACAACCTCAAGAACGTCACCGTCGAGATCCCGCGCAACCAGCTGGTGGTGATCACCGGGCTGTCGGGCTCAGGCAAATCGTCGCTCGCCTTCGACACGATCTATGCCGAGGGGCAGCGGCGCTACGTCGAGTCGCTGTCGGCGTACGCGCGCCAGTTCCTCGAGCAGATGGAGAAACCCGACGTCGATTCGATCGACGGGTTGTCGCCGGCCATCGCGATCGAGCAGAAGACGACGAGCAAGAACCCGCGCTCGACGGTCGGTACCGTGACGGAGGTGTACGACTACCTGCGCCTGCTCTTTGCGCGGGTCGGCACGCCGTACTGCTACCAGTGCGGCCGCGCCATCGCGCCGCAGACGGTGCAGCAGATCGTCGACCGCATCATGGGGCTGCCGGAACGCACGCGGCTGCACGTGCTGGCGCCACTGGTGCGCGGGCGCAAGGGCGAGTACCGCAAAGAGCTGCTCGAGCTGCGCAAAGCCGGCTTCGTGCGCGCGCGCATCGACGGCAAGCTACGCGATCTCGGCGAAGACATCGCGCTGGCGCGCACCACCAAGCACGACATCGAGGTGCTGGTCGATCGGCTGGTGATTCGGCCCGGCATCGAGACGCGCCTGGCCGACTCCCTCGCGGTGGCGTTCAAGCACGGCAACGACGTCGTCCTGGTCGAGATCCTCGGCGAGGGCGACCGCCCGGCCGAAGAGATCGTCTACAGCCAGAAGTTCGCCTGCAGCCACTGCGGCATCTCCTACGCCGAGCTGACGCCGCGGCTGTTCTCCTTCAACAATCCGTCCGGCGCCTGCCCGACCTGCAGCGGCCTCGGCACGACCAACTACTTCGACCCCGATCTCATCGTGCCCGACGAGCGGCGGTCGTTGCTCGACGGGGCGATCGCGCCGTGGGAGCGCAAGGGCGGCGGACAGTTTCGCTCGCTCGAGGAAGTCATCGCGGCGCTTGCGCGCCACTACAAATTCGATCCCAAGACGCCCTTCAACAAGCTCCCGCCGGCCGCCCGCAAGGCGATGCTCTACGGCACCGGCGACCAGGAGATCACGTTCGTCTACGAGAAGGGTCGCAAGCGCTACGAGTTTCCGCGCAAGTTCGAGGGGGTCATCGACTGGCTCGACCGGCGCTACAAAGAGACCGAGTCGGAGTGGATCCGCGAGGAGCTCGAGCAGTTCATGAGCATCCGCCCCTGCCAGACCTGCAAGGGCGCGCGGCTCAAACCCGAGGCGCTGGCGGTGCGGGTGCATGGCAAGACGATCACCGAGGTCTGCGCGCTCTCCGTCGACGCGGCCTGGGAGTTCTTCACCACGCTGTCCCTGACGGCGCAGGAGCTGGCGATCGGCGAGCGCATTCTGCGCGAGATCCGCGAGCGCCTCGGCTTTCTGCGCAGCGTCGGCCTGGAGTACGTCACGCTCGACCGCACCGCCGGCTCGCTCTCCGGCGGCGAGGGCCAGCGCATCCGACTGGCGACGCAGATCGGCGCCAGTTTGAGCGGCGTGCTCTACGTGCTCGACGAACCGTCGATCGGCCTGCACCAGCGCGACAACGAGCGCCTGCTCGAGACGTTGCGGCGGCTGCAGGGGCTCGGCAACACCGTCATCGTCGTCGAGCACGACCGCGACACCATTCTCGCCGCCGACCACGTCATCGACATGGGGCCGGGCGCCGGCGTGCACGGCGGCCACGTCGTCGCCGCCGGCACACCGGCGGCGATCATGGCCGACCCGCAGTCCCTCACCGGCCAGTACCTGAGCGGCAAGCTGGAGATCGCCGTGCCGTCGCGGCGCCGCGCCGGTACCGGCTGGGCGCTGACCGTCAAAGGGGCGCGACACCACAATCTGCAGAACCTCACCATCGATTTTGCCCTCGGCACGGTGACCTGCGTCACCGGTGTCTCAGGGTCGGGCAAGAGCTCGCTGGTGGTGGACACCCTCTACAAGGCGTTGGCGCAGCGGCTGAACGGCGCCAAGGACCGCCCCGGCGCGCACGACGAGATCACCAACTGGCAGCTCATCGACAAGGTGATCGACATCGACCAGTCGCCGATCGGCCGCACGCCGCGCTCGAATCCGGCCACCTACACCGGGCTGTTCACACCCATCCGCGAGCTGTTCGCGCAGCTGCCCGAGGCGCGCGCGCGCGGCTACGACCCCGGGCGCTTCTCGTTCAACGTCAAAGGCGGCCGCTGCGAGGCGTGCGCCGGCGACGGGCTGATCAAGATCGAGATGCATTTCCTGCCCGACGTCTACGTGACCTGCGAAGTGTGCCGCGGCCAGCGCTACAATCGCGAGACGCTCGAAGTGCGCTTTCGCGGCAAGAACATCGCCGAGGTGCTCGACATGACCGTCGGCCAGGCGGTGGAGTTTCTCGCCAACGTCCCCGCCATTCGCCAGAAGCTCGAGACGCTCGCCGACGTCGGCCTCGACTACATCCACCTCGGCCAGTCGGCGACGACGCTGTCGGGCGGCGAGGCGCAGCGCATCAAGCTGGCCAAGGAGTTGAGTCGGCGCGCCACCGGCAAGACGCTCTACATCCTCGACGAGCCGACGACCGGCCTGCATTTCCACGACATCACGCGGCTGCTCGGCGTGCTCAATCGCCTGGCCGATGCGGGCAATACGATTGTCATCATCGAGCACAACCTCGACGTGATCAAAACCGCCGACCGTATCATCGATCTCGGCCCCGAGGGCGGCGGCGGCGGCGGCCGCATCGTCGCCAGCGGCACGCCCGAGCAGGTGGCCGCCACGCCGTCGTCGCACACCGGCCGCTTCCTGCGCCAGATCCTTCCCGGCCTGGCGGCGTAGGCGCGGCGTTCCGGGCCTGGCGGCTTAAAGCGCCGCGTCCCTCTCGCCAGCGGCGGGCGGAGCCGTGTAAAGTGCAGCGCATGGGGCGCGTCATCTACATGGACCACCACGCCACGACGCCGGTCGACCCGCGCGTGCTCGAGGCCATGCTGCCCTATTTCAGCGAGAAGTTCGGCAATGCGGCCAGCCGTACGCACCCCTTCGGCTGGGAGGCCGAAGAGGCTGTCGACCGCGCCCGCGCGCAGGTGGCGGCCGTGATCGGCGCCAAGCCGAAGGAGATCGTCTTCACCAGCGGCGCGACCGAGTCGGACAACCTGGCCATCAAGGGCGTGGTCGAGTTTAACCGCGGCAAGGGCGATCACGTCATCACGTGCGTTACCGAGCACAACGCCGTGCTCGATCCCTGCCGGGCGCTGGAGCGCGCCGGCCTGGCGACGGTGACGTATCTGCCGGTCGACGAATTCGGGGTAGTCGACCCGGACGCCGTGCGCCGGGCGATCACGCCGCGCACGGTGCTGATCTCGATCATGCACGCCAACAATGAGATCGGCACGATTCACCCGATCGCCGCCATTGGGCGCATCGCCAAGTCCCACGAGGTACTGTTCCACTGCGATGCCACCCAGGGCGTCGGCCGGCTGCTGCTCGACGTCGGCGCGGCGGAGGTCGATCTGCTGTCGTTTACCGCCCACAAGATGCACGGCCCCAAAGGCTGTGGCGCGCTCTACGTCCGCGCGCGGGCGCCGCGGGTGCGCCTCAGCCCGCAGATGCACGGCGGTGGGCACGAGCGCGGCATGCGCTCGGGGACCCTCAACGTACCGGGCATCGTCGGCTTCGGCCGCGCCTGCGAGATCGCGGCGGCCGAGATGGCGGCCGAGCAAGCCCGTATCCTGACCTTGCGCGAGCGACTCTGGGGCGGGCTCCGTGCCCGGCTGGAGGGCGTATCCTTGAGCGGTCACCCGACCGAGCGTCTGGCCGGGAACCTCAACGCCAGCTTCGCCTGCGTCGACGCCGAGGCGCTGCTGGCGGCGCTGCCCGACGTCGCGCTCTCGTCGGGGTCGGCCTGCACGTCGGCCACCCTCGCTCCCTCGCATGTCCTGCGCGCCCTGGGTCTCGGCGACGATCTCGCCCAGTCGTCGGTCCGCTTCGGCCTCGGGCGGTCCAACACCGAGGCGGAAATCGACTACGTCATCGAACGCGTCGTGCACGAGGTCGGGCGTTTGCGCCAGCTCTCGTCCGAATGGGCTGGGCGCAAAAAGGCCGTGATTTGTTAGGTAGTTAGCCGCGTGCGACTGCTTCTGGTGGCAAGAATCGATGGCATCGGTGTCGCCCCCCCTCGCGTCGTGGCGGCGGAATCGCTAAGAGTATTGAGCGCCATGGCCATTACGTTAACTGACAACGCCGTGCTGAAGATTCAGAGCCTGGTGGGTGAAAATCCCGCCAAGGGGCTGCGCGTCAAGGTGGTCGGCGGGGGCTGTTCGGGCCTGACGTACAAAATGGACCTCGACGAACCGCGCACGGGTGACAAGGTTTTCGAGCGCGACGGAGCCAAGGTAGTCGTCGACCGCAAGAGCTTTCTCTACCTGAACGGCACCGAGCTCGACTACGCCGACGGTCTGATGGCCACGGGCTTCAATCTGCACAATCCCAACGTCAAGCGCACCTGCGGGTGCGGCGCCTCCTTCAGCATTTGAACGGCCCGGCCGGGGGGCTGACGCAATGCGTCGAAACCCGGCACGCAGCCCCGATCGGACGGGCGCGAAATCGCGGTTCGGGCTGGTGAATATGCCCAAAGGACGGCCGTCTAAGCCGTCGTGATAGGTGGAGCGGTACGATATGCGTGACCATACGATGGGTGAAGGCCAGCTCTTTCAGCCGGACGTCCTGCTGCCGACGCAGTACTTCGCCAGCATGCGCAAACGCGTGCCGCGCGAGCCGGAATACCGGTTGATCGTGGCCATTCTCGAAGATGCGATCGATTGCTACCAGAAGCACCTGTTCGCGCGCGACCACAAGGCGCAGCAGCTGTTCGACGATGCCGAGGTGTGGATCGTGTCGGACGATCGCGAGTGGCCCTTTTCGTTCGTCAGCATCTGCGACATCCTCAACTTGAACGCCGAGTATCTGCGCCGCGGGTTGCGCGAGTGGCAGGAGCGCCAGCTCGGTGGGCAGCGGCGCCCGCGCATCGTGGCCCAAACGCCGGTGCGCCGCGTCGTCGCGGGCGAGCAGACGGCTCAGGCCAGCTGAGCGGCGCCCGAGCGGGCCGCGCGGTTTCTTGCGCGCGGCGAGACGAGCGGCTTAGAGTACGCCCGTGTGGCGAGCGATAACACGGCGGGCGACGCTGTTCCTGCTCGGTGTGTCGGAGTGGGTGCTGGCGCGGTTCGGGCGCCGGCAGCCCTACGGCATTCTGCGCCTCGATCTGAGCGGTGAGCTGTCCGAGGAAGGCAGCGAGCAGCGCGTCCTCGGGCTCCTGCGCCGCCCCGCCACCGACTACTTCAGTCTGATCTCGCTGCTGCGCTGGGCGCGAGAGGACCCGCGCCTGGTGGGGGTGCTGA
This sequence comes from uncultured Binatia bacterium (SeqCode), assembly GCA_964455095.1. GTDB lineage: Bacteria > Desulfobacterota > Binatia > HRBIN30 > CADEER01 > CAYVUV01. The sequence goes on along the minus strand of CAYVUV010000052.1, from coordinate 19,085 downwards.
TCCGCTGCGAGGACCCGCACGCCAGCTGGGCGCGTCTGCAGGGGTTGCGGCGCTCCATCGAGGCGCTGCGCTCCGCAGGTAAGCGCGTCTGGGTCCACCTCGATAGCGCGCCGGTCGGTGCCTACTATCTCGCTTCGGCGGCCGACCAGATCACCCTGACGCCGGCGGCAACGGTCGACATTACCGGCCTCTCGTCAGAAGCGGTGTTCTTCCTCGGCGCGCTGGAGAAGGTCGGCATCCAGGCCGATGTCGTCCAGATGGGCCGCTACAAGTCGGCCGGTGAAGCGTTTACCCGCCGCGACATGTCGGCGCCGCACCGCGAGATGATGGAGGCCCTGGTCGACGATCTGTACGGTCAGCTCGTCGACGGCGTCTCCGCCGGCCGCGGGCTGGACTCCGGCGCGGTGCGCGAGCTGTTCGATCGCGGCCCGTTTCTGGCGCGCGAGGCGGCCGAGGCGCGTCTGGTCGATCGCCTGGCGTACGCCGACGAAGTGGAGACCCAGCTGATCAAAGCCTGCGGCGGCGCGGCGGTGATCGACCGCACCGCGTACGCGCGCCGGCGCGGTCGCGAGATCCAGCGCCAGGTTCTGCGCAGCGCGCGCGGCGCTTTCGCCGTCGTGCACGTCACCGGCACCATCAAAAGCGGCGAGACGATCCCGGGCCCCGGCGGCGCCCACGCCGTCGGCGCGGCGTCAGTGGCCAGCGCGTTGAAGGAGCTGCGCGAGCGCGCGGACGTGCGCGCCATCGTGCTGCGCGTCGCCAGTCCGGGCGGCTCGGGGCTGGCCTCGGACCTGATGTGGCGCGAGCTCGTGCGGACGCGGGAGAAGAAACCGGTCGTCGTCTCGTGTGGCGATGTCGCCGCCTCGGGCGGGTACTACCTCGCGGTCGCCGGCTCACCGGTCTTCGCCGAGGCCGGGACCATCACCGGCTCGATCGGCGTCATCGCCGGCAAAGCCAACCTGCGCGGTCTCTACGACCGCCTGGGCGTGGTGAAGGAGCTGGTCAGCCGGGGCCGTCATGCGGCCATGTATTCCGACTACGAACCCCTCGGCGCACCGGAGCGGGCGCGCATCCAGGCCGAGGCGGAAAGCTTCTACGACCTCTTCCTCGACCGCGTGGCGACCGGCCGGCGCCTGAACCACGCCGCGGTGGCGGCGGTGGCAGAGGGCCGGGTGTGGACTGGCCGCCAGGCCTGGACGCGCGGTCTCGTCGACGAGCTTGGCGGTCTCGAAGAAGCCCTCGACGCGGCCAAGAACCTGGCCGGCGTGCCGCTCGCCGAGTCGGTGTCCGTCGAGCGGCATCCCAAGCCGCGCCGGCTCTGGAAGGTGTCGTTCGACCTCAATCTGCCAACCCAGGGTCGTCTGGCCGACCTCGGCGCCTTCCTGCCCTGGTTGCGCTTTGTCTGCCGCGAGCGCGTGTGGACCCTGCTGCCGTTCGATATCCGCTTCTTCTAGCTGGTCCTGCCCGTGCCCATCGCACAGAAGTTCTACTGTCCGCAGTGTCAGGCGCAGATGGAGCGCCGCCCGGGCGGGCGCTGCCCGCACTGCGGCGCCGATGTGCGCGAGCATGTCGCCGACGAACGCGACCGCGAGACCCGCATCGAGAAGGTGATGGCCGTGGTCAGCACGATCCTGGTCCTCGGCCTGTCGCTCTTCGTCGGCGGCTGCAACGTCGTCGAAGGCGTGCTGGCGTACGCGGTCGCCGGCGCGCTGATCTGGTGGTGGGGGCGACGGACCTTCGGCGTCGAGGACGAGTGAGCCGGTCCGGCTTTGTGCTCGCCCTACCCGTGCTGAGCTTCTAGCCAGCGCTCGGCGTCGATGGCCGCCATGCAGCCGGTGCCCGCGGCCGTGATCGCCTGGCGGTAGACGCTGTCCTGCACGTCGCCGCAGGCAAAGACGCCGGGGATCTCGGTCGCCGTGCTCTTCGGCTTGGTGACGATGTAGCCGTTGGCGTCAAGCGTGAGCAGGCCGGTGAACAGGCGCGTGTTGGGCTGGTGGCCGATGGCGATGAACACCCCGTCGGCTTTGACCTCGCGCACGCTGTCGTTGGTGAGGTCGCGCAGCTTGACGCCAGTGACCCCGCCTTTGTCCGCATCGCCGAGCACTTCGTCGACGGCGCTGTTCCAGATGAACGAGATCTTCGGGTTGCGCGCGGCGCGGTCGGCCATGATCTTCGAGGCGCGCAGCTCGCTGCGGCGATGCACGACGTTCACCTTGGCGGCGAACTTGGTCAGAAACAGCGCCTCTTCCATCGCCGTATCCCCGCCGCCGACGACGATCAGTTCCTTGTCCTTGAAGAAAAAGCCGTCGCAGGTGGCGCAGGCCGACACGCCATACCCCATCAGCCGCTTCTCCGAGGCGATGCCGAGCAGCTTGGCCGAGGCACCGGTGGAGATGATCAAGGCCTCCGCCTCGTAGACGTCCTTACCCACCTCGACGCGAAACGGCCGCTGGCCCAGCTCGACCTTGGTGGCTTCGCCGTACACGATCTGCGTGCCGAAGCGCTCCGCCTGTTTGCGAAACAGCTCCATCATCTCCGGGCCCATGACGCCGTGCGGAAAGCCGGGATAGTTCTCCACCTCGGTGGTTATGGTAAGTTGCCCGCCCGGCTGCGATCCTTCGATCACCAGCGGTTCGAGGTTGGCGCGGGCGGCGTAGAGCGCCGCGGTGAGTCCGGCGGCGCCGGATCCGAGTATGACGATCTTGTGTTGTGACATGAGGGGGCAACCATAATGACGACGATCCGGGCCCGCAAGCCGGGGGCCGCACGCCTTTCGCACGTCGATGCGCGCGGCCGCGCGCGCATGGTCGATGTCGGGGCCAAAATGGTCACCGAGCGCGTCGCCATCGCGGCGGCCACCGTGCGCATGCGGCCGGCGACGCTGCGCCTCATCCGCAGCGGCCAGATCGCCAAGGGCGAGGTGCTCGCCGTCGCGCGCCTGGCGGGCATCATGGCGGCCAAGCGCACGGCCGATCTCATCCCGCTCTGTCACCCGCTGCCGATCGACGTCGTCACGGTCGATTTGACGCCGCGCGCCGGCGGCCGCCTCGACATCCGCGCCACGGTCAAGGTGACCGGCAAGACCGGCGTCGAGATGGAGGCGCTCACCGCGGCCAGCGCGGCGGCGCTGACCGTCTACGATATGTGCAAGGCCGTCGACCGCGACATGACGATTACCGACGTGCAGTTGCTGGAGAAGCGCGGCGGGCGCAGCGGAGTGTACAAGCGCAAGGCGTGAGCCGGTGCGCCGCGGCACGGAGAGGGACGGGACGATGGGCGTTGGGGAAGGCATGGGGGCCGTGGTGCACCTGCGCTCCGGAAAAGATCGGCCGGTGCGGTTCGGACACCCGTGGATTTTCTCGGGAGCGATCCGCGATCTCGATCCGGCGCTGGAGCCGGGCACGGTCGTCCAGGTGCGGGCGGCCGACGGCGCGCTGCTCGGCTCGGGCTATGCCAATCCGCGCTGCACGATCGCGGTGCGGATGTTGACCGTCGGCGACGAGGCGGTCGACGACGCGTTGATCGCGCGCCGCGTCGCGGGGGCTCTGGCGTTGCGAAACGCCGTGGTGGCTCCCGATACCGATGCCTACCGCTTGATCAACGGCGAAGGCGATCGACTCCCCGGCGTGCTGGTCGACCGCTTCGGCGACGTGCTGGTGCTGCAGTGTCTGACCGCTGGCGCCGACCGGATGCGCCCGGCCTTGCTGGCCGCGCTCATCGAGGCCGTGGCTCCGCGCGCCGTCTGCGAGCGCAGCGAGGGGGCCGTGCGCGAGGCGGAAGGGCTCGAGGCCCACGCGGCGATTCTGCACGGTGAGCTGCCCGACGAGGTCGCGATCCGTGAGAACGGCTTGTCGTTCACCGTCGCGCCCGGCGTTGGACAGAAGACCGGCCACTTCTGCGACCAGCGGCCCAATCGCCATCTCCTGCGCAGCCTGGCCAAAGATCGGCGCGTGCTCGACTTGTTCTGCTACCGGGGGGGCTTCGCGGTCCACGCCGGCGCGGGCGGCGCGGCGCGCGTGGTCGCCGTGGAGAGCTCGGCGCGCGCGCTCGACGCCGCCCGCCAACACTGGGCGCTCAACCACCTGCCGCCGGCCGGCGCCGAGTTCGTGCAAGCCGACGTGCCGCGCTACCTGCGCGACACGCGCGAGACGTTCGATGTCATCGTCCTCGACCCGCCGGCGCTGGTGAAGCAGCGCAAGGACGTGGCGCGCGGCGCTCGCGCGTACAAGGACTTGCACCTCTGGGCGTTGCGCCGCGCCGAACCGGGCGCACTGCTCGTGACCTTCACCTGCTCGCAGCACGTCGACGGCGAGCTGTTTCGCAAGATCGTCCTCGGCGCCGCCGCCGATACGCACCGCACGGTGCAGCTCGTCCAGCATCTCGGGCCCGGTCCGGACCATCCCAACGCCCTCGGCCATCCCGAGGGCGAATACCTGCACGGCCTGTTGCTGCGGGTAGTGCTCTGACGGCAGTGGTCTACCGACGGTCTCATTGATCTACGATTGAGTTTGACAACCTGGTCTTGTGCGCTATGGTCGCGGCCATGCCCGAGTCGACGGCGATCAAGCACTGGCCGCGCGGCGAGCGGCCGCGCGAGAAGCTCCAGGACCATGGGCCGGCAGCGCTGACGGTGGCGGAGCTCCTGGCGCTGGTGCTGCGCAGCGGCACGGAAGGCGAGAGCGCGGTGGTGCAGGCGCGCGCCGTGATGGCGTCGGCCGGTGGCAGTTTGCGCGGCTTGGCCGCGCTGAGTCGCGCCGACCTCTGTCGCATCAAGGGCATCGGCCCCGCCAAGGCGGCGCAAGTCCTCGCGCTGCTCGAGCTGGCCAAACGTTTCGGCGAGGAGGAGTTCGCGCCGGGCGCGCCGTTCCGCGGCAGCTACGACGTCTTCGCCCACTTTCGCGAACGCCTGGCGGGCGAGCGGCACGAGCACTTCTACGCCGTCCTGCTCGACAACAAGCACCGCAAGATCAAGGACATCTGTATCTCGCAAGGGTCGCTGACGGCGAGCATCGTCCACCCGCGCGAGGTGTACCTGCCCGTCATCCGCGAATCGGCCGCGGCGGTCGTCTTCGTCCACAATCACCCGAGCGGCGACCCGACGCCCAGCCGGGAGGATGTCGAGCTGACGCGCCGCCTGCGCGAGGTCGGCGACCTGGTCGGCGTGCGCGTGTTGGACCATGTCGTCATCGGCCAGGGGCGCTACGTCAGCTTCGTCGACGACGGGCTCTGGTGAGTCGACCACCCCGTATCCATGGGCGCCGATCTGTGGTTTCATTTCCCCGGGGCACACGAGGGCATGAGCCGAACGGTGACGCTGCACTCCATCAACCCGGCGACCGAGCAGGTGGTCGGAACCTTCCGGGCAGCGGACGCCGGCGAGATCGAACGCGTGCTCGTGGCGAGCCGCGCCGCGTTCCGCCGCTGGCGCAACACGACCATCGCTGAGCGCAGCGCGCGTCTGCACGCCGCCGCTGCGTACCTGCAGGAGCACCGGACGCGGCTCGCCGCCCTGGCGACGTTGGAAATGGGCAAGCCCATCGCCGAAGCGGAAGCCGAGGTCGAGAAATGCGCCTGGGTGTGTACGCACTACGCCGAGCACGCCGCGGCGTATCTCGCCGATCAGCCGCATCCGTCCAACGCGGCCGAGAGTTACGTGGAATTCGCGCCGCTTGGTCCGATCCTCGCCGTGATGCCATGGAATTTTCCCTACTGGCAGGTGTTCCGCTTTGCGGCCCCAAGCCTGATGGCGGGCAACACCGCGGTCCTCAAACACGCGTCGAACGTGCCGCAGTGTGCGCTGGCGATCGCCGAGCTGCTTCACGCCTGCGGGTTCCCGGACGGGGTATTTCAAACCCTTCTGCTGGCGGGCGATGAAGTGACGGAGCTGGTGGCCGACGCGCGCATTGCCGCGGTGACGCTGACGGGCAGCGAACGCGCTGGGATGGCGATCGCGGCCGCGGCCGGCCGGGCGCTCAAGAAGGCGGTGCTCGAGCTCGGCGGTTCGGACGCGTTCATCGTCCTTGCCGACGCCGACCTCGATGCGGCCGTCACGGCGGGTGTGCGGGCCCGCTTTCAAAACGGTGGCCAGAGCTGCATCGCCGCCAAGCGCTTCGTCGTCGCCACCGATGTGTTCGAGGCGTTCGAACAGCGCTACGTCGCGGCCGTGCGGGCGCTGCGCGTGGGCAATCCGATCGATCCGGCGACGCAGGTCGGCCCGTTGGCGCGCGCCGACCTGCGCGACATGCTCGAACGGCAGGTGCGCGAAGCGGTTGCGCGCGGTGCGCGGGTGGCGGCCGGCGGCGCGCGCCTCGCCGGCCGCGGTTTCTTTTTCACGCCGACCGTTGTCACCGGAGTCACCCCCGGCACGCCGCTCGCCTGCGAGGAGACCTTCGGCCCCGTCGCGGCGCTGATGCGCGTGCGCGATGCGGACGAGGCGCTGGCGGTGGCCAACGACTCTCCGTATGGGCTCGGGTGCAGTGTGTGGACGCGCGACCTCGTCCGCGCCCGCGCGCTGGCGCGCGACATCGAAGCCGGCGCGGTGTTCGTCAATGGCATGGTCGCCTCCGATCCCCGCCTGCCGTTCGGCGGCATCAAGCGCTCCGGCTACGGTCGCGAGCTGTCCGAGTACGGCATCCGCGAGTTCACCAACATCCAGACCGTGTGGATCGGCCCGCGCTCGGATTGACGGTCGTACCGCGCCGCGGATTTGCTCATGCGGGGTTGACAAGACAGGCGTGGCGGCGCGAGTTTTGTTGGGTGCGCACCCTCTCGCAGAGTGGGTATTCCAGTCTAGGCGGCGTCGCCCTCGCGGCATTGGCGGGCGTGCTGCTCGGTTCCTCGGGCGAGAACAGTGGGCCACCCGTATCCCGGCTGGCACGGGGCAAGTTTCTCGTCGCCAGCCGCGATATCGCCGACCCCCATTTCGCTCGCACCGTGGTGCTGCTCATCCATTACGATGAAGGGGGCGCGATGGGCGTGGTGATCAACCGGCCGACGCCGGTGACGCTGGCAGCGGTGCTGCCCGACCTGGCGGAGCTCAAGGGGCGGCAAGATCCGGTCTACGTCGGCGGCCCGGTGGCCAGCGATCGTCTGCTCGTGTTGCTGCGCAGCAGTGAACAACCCGAACGGGCGCAGGCCGTGTTCGGCGACGTTTACATCAGCGGCAGCATGGCGACGCTGCGCGACGCGCTCGGCGACCCGCGGCCGTCGGCGAGATTTCACGCCTTCGCGGGCTACGCCGGTTGGGGCGTGGGCCAACTCGACGCCGAAGTCGCGCGCGGCGACTGGCATGTCATGCCGGCCGATGCCGGCAGTGTGTTCGATCCCTCGCCCGCCGGCGTGTGGGACAAACTGGTGCGCCGCCTGCAGGGTGAATGGGCGTCGGCTCCGGCGCTCGAGGGGGGAGTCTAAGGGCGCCTCAGGAACGCCGGATCACTGCACGTACTGCTGCCGGTAGCGACGGTAGTTGGCGAGCACCTTCTTCACGTAGTCGCGCGTCTCGCGGTACGTGATGCTCTCGACGAACTCGTCGGGCTCCAGGTTGCCGAAGCGCTCCTCCCACTTGGCGACGGCGCCCTCGCCGCCGTTGTAGGCCGCCAGCGCCTTGAGCGGGTCGCCGCCGTATTCCTGCATCAGCTGACTCAGGTGGGTGACGCCCAGTTCGACGTTGGTCGCGGGGTCGTAGAGCTGCGCGGCCTCGGGCGCCGGCCGTCCGGTGCTCCGAGCCACGCGCGTTGCCGTGCTCGGCAGCAGCTGCATCAGGCCGCGCGCGTCCGCGGGGGAGTGGGCGGCGGGGTCGAACAAGCTTTCCTGGCGCATGAGCGAGAGTACGAGGAGTGGGTCGAGGCCGTTGGGCTCCGTGTGGCGGCTGACGAGTGGCCAGAAGGCGAGCGGGTAGAACACGCTCGGCTCGCTGCGACCGGCGCGGGAGGCGAGCCGGATGGCGTCGCGATAACCGTCGGCGGCCGGATAGGCGCCAATGAGGAAGTCGAGCAGTGGAGCGCTGTCGCCGCTGTCGCGCTCGAAGGCCTGCAACTCGCCGCGCGCCAGCGGGCGCAGCCCGGCCGCCTGCAGCTCGCGGGCGCGCACCAGGTGGTACCGATCGACGGCGACTGGCGGTTCGTCGATCGCGTCGAGCTGCTCGGGACGCAGGATGCGCCCGGCGCCGGCGCTCGCCTGACCCAGACGGCGCTCGGCCCAGTGCGCATAGTAGCTGGTCGGCTCGTCGGTGAGGATGCGCTGATACAGGACGCGCCCGGCGTCGCGATTCCCGCTGTGCTCGAGTGATCGCGCCTGCCAGTAACGCCCCTCACCCGCCTGGCTGTCCGGCAGCGCCTGCGCCGCATGCTCGAACGCCGTGGCGGCGTCAAGCCAGCGCTGTTGCTGATAGCGAATCCATCCGAGTCGCCAGCGCGCTTCGCGGGCCTGCGCCGCTTGCGGATACTCTTGTGCCAGCGCGCGAAAGTCGGCGGCAGCCGCCTCATCGCGACCGGCCGCCTGATCGATCCGCGCGATGGCATACACGACTTCAGCGGCACGGGCGTCGCGCGGGTAGCGGCGCCGGTGCTCGGCAAAACCCTGCTGCGCCTCGGCGTCGCGGTCGCGATTCCACAGCAGCGAGGCGCGGCGGTACAGGGCCTCAGGCGCGGCGGCCGAGTCCGGGTAGCGCTGGGCGACCTCCAACAGAGTGGCCAGCGCGGCGTCGAGCTGACCGGCCCCTTGCTCGGCATCGGCGCGCAGGCGCAGCAGAGCAGGGCGGTCGGCCGGCGCCGTGCGAGCGATCAGTTGGTCGGCCAACGCAATCGCGGCCATCCAATCAGACTCGCGCAGCAACAGGCGCAGCTCGCGCTCCAGCGCGGCCCCTGTCGGCACCAGCGACGGATCGTTCTCGCGCAGCTCCGCGACGCGCTGCTTGGCGCGCTTCCCGAGCGCCGTGCCGGGCACGGCTTCGCGCAGCTCCATCAGGAGGGCGTAGGCGCTGCGCGGGTCGCCGGCGTCGGCGTCCATCTCGGCCAGCTCCCACGTGGCCAGGCGCGCGGCACCGCCGTCGCGGCCGCCGCGCACCGAGACCAGCAGCGCGCGCGCGGTGGCGGTATCGCCGCGCATGCGCAGGATGCGACCGCGCTCGAGCGCCGCGGTGGCGGCGTACACACTGCGCGGGTGCGTGGTCGACAACTGCGTCCAGTGCGCGAGCGCATCGTCGATACGGCCGCGGCGTGCGTCGGCGGACGCGAGAGAGTGCAGGGAGTAATCCTGCAGCTCGGGATAGCTGTCGACCAGCACCGCGAAGAGCGCCGCGGCTTGTTCGACCTGCCCGTCCTGCAATCGGCGGTGCGCGTCGGCAAACATCCCCCGCCGCGCGGCCGCCGTGGTCGGTGGTGCCACCACCGGCGCGCCGGCGCGAGCTGCTTCCGGCCCCGGACCAACGCGGGCCCCCGCACACCCGACCAGTGCCACGCAGCCGCACGCGACGACGACCACGCGCCAGGTGTCCCACCACGACCGCATCTTCTCTGCGACCCTTCGTCTCGGCATCCGCATCACGGTAGCACACCGGCGGACCGATTTCGGGCGCGCGCCGCGCGGATTTGACAAGCTGGCGGCCATCATCCAACAACCCCGCATGTCGCACTCCCTGGTGCTCGGATCGGCGTCGCCGCGGCGCGCGCAGCTCTTGCGCGAGCTCGGTGTCGCCTTTGTGGTGCGCGCCAGCGACATCCCCGAAGTGCCGGCACCGGGAGAGGCCGCCGCGGAGTTCGCGCGCCGCGCGGCGCGCGAGAAAGCCCTGGCCGTGGCGGCGCTGAGCGCCGGTCGCTGGGTGCTCGGCGCCGATACGATCGTGGTCGTCGATGGCGCAATCCTCGGCAAGCCCACCGATGCAGCGGATGCGTGCCGCATGTTGGGGCTTCTGTCGGGGCGGCGGCATCAGGTCATGACCGGCTTGGCGCTGGTCGGGCCCGACGGGGCGCTGCGCGAGGATCTGGTGGTGGATAGCGGGGTGACGTTTCGCCACCTCGAGCGCGACGAGATCGAGGGCTACGTGCGCACCGGCGAGCCGCTCGACAAGGCGGGTGCCTATGCCATCCAGGGCGGCGCCGCGCCGTTCGTTCAGGAGGTGAGCGGCTCGTACAGCAACATCGTCGGCTTGCCGCTCGACGAAGTGGCGGACCTGTTGCGCCGCCACGGTGTCGCAGGTGCGCGCCGGTGATCGACGTCGCCGGCAACGTGGCCGCGGTACGGGCGCGGATGGCGCGGGCGGCCGAGCGCGCCGGGCGCGACCCGGGTGGGGTGCGACTCGTCGCGGCGGCGAAGACGAAGGGGGCGGAATTCGTCGCGGCGGCGATCGCGGGGGGCGTGACCGACATCGGCGAGAACTACGTGCAGGAGGCGGAGGCGAAACGGGCGCAGGTGCGGGGTCCGGCGTGCTGGCATTTGATCGGTCATTTGCAGCGCAACAAGGCGGCGCGTGCGGCGGAGATCTTCGACGTCATCCACGGCATCGACCGCCTGGAGCTCGGTGCGGCACTGTCGCGCCACGGCGTGGCGCGCGGCCGGCCGGTGCGCGTGCTGGTCGAGGTCAACCTGGCCGGCGAAGCGACCAAGCACGGCGTCGCGCCGGCGCAAGCGACCGAGCTGGTAGCGCAGTTGCGCGCCCTGCCGCAGCTGGCGGTGGAGGGTTTGATGGCGGTGCCGCCGCCGGCGGCTCCGGAGGCGACGCGCCCGCTGTTCCGCCGCTTGCGCGGCCTGCGCGACGAGCTGGCCCTCGCCGAGCTCTCCATGGGCATGAGCGACGATTTCGAGGTGGCGATCGAGGAGGGCGCGACGATGGTGCGCATCGGGCGCGCCATCTTCGGCGCGCGCTGAGCAACGAAAGACACCCTTCGACGGGCTCAGGGTGAGCGGATGGGAGTCCTTTTGAAATAGAAGAGGGGACCCGCTCATGCTGAGCTCGTCGAAGCATGGGGCGGGGTTGTCGAGCAGGCTGAAACGGCATTCGGAGGTGGAAATGGCATCGAGTAAGAAATCCGCCCGCGGCGCAGTGGGCTTCATCGGCGGCGGCAACATGGCCACCGCGCTGATCCGCGGCATCGTCGACGCCGGCCTGCACAAGCCGGCCCAGCTCGTCGCCAGCGACGTCGACGCGTCGAAGCGGCGCGCGCTGCAGCGCCGCCTCGGCGTGGTCGCCACGGCCGACAACGCGGAGGTGCTGCGCCGGGTACCGGTCGTCATCCTGGCCGTCAAGCCGCAGATCGTCGACGCCGTGCTGGCGGAGATGCGCCCGGCGGTGACGCCGCGACACGTGTTCATTTCCATCATCGCCGGCGTGCCGACGCGCCGTCTCGAAGCCGGGCTCGGCGCCGGTGTGCGCGTCGTGCGGGTCATGCCCAACACGCCGGCGCTACTCGGCCTGGGGATGTCGGTGGTGTTGCGCGGCAGCGCGGCGCGCGCGGCGGACGAGCGGCTGACATTGAAGCTCATGCGCGCCGTGGGCAAGGCGCGCGCCGTGACGGACGAGGCACTGCTCGACGCCGTGACCGGACTGAGCGGCAGCGGCCCGGCGTACGTCTACCTGTTTGCGGAGGCGCTGATCGCCGGGGGCGTCGCGGCCGGGTTGTCGCAGGCTCTGGCCGAAGAGCTGGCACTGCAGACGATCACCGGTGCTGCTGCGATGTTGCAACAGACCGGTGAATCGCCGCAGCGGCTGCGCGAGATGGTCACGTCGCCGGGCGGTACGACGCTGGCGGGCCTCGGCGAGCTTGAGCGGCACGGCTTTACGGCCGCGGTCGCCGCTGCCGTGGCGACCGCGGCGCGCCGCTCGGTCGAACTCGGGCGCGGGTGAGGCGACCTTGCGCGCCCGCGGCGTGAACGGTAAACACCCGGAGACTGTGGCATTCCGATCGTATCGCGCGAGCTGAAGTCATGTTCCTGATTTCCAACTTCCTGTTCGGCATCGCCGCCGTGCTCAGCCTGGTGCTCAATCTCTACATGTGGATCGTCATTGCGCGGGCGATCCTCTCGTGGGTCAACCCCGATCCGCGCAATCCGATCGTCCGCTTCCTCTACAGCGCCACCGAACCCCTGATGTACCGCGTGCGCCGCGCCGTGCCAGCGGTGGCGGGCGGCATGGACTTCTCCCCCCTCATCGTCATGGCGGCGATCTACTTTCTACAGATCTTCCTCGTCGGCAGCTTGCAGGACGTCGCTACTCGCTTGCGTTGAGGGCGCTCCGGGGGTTTTTTCGCCCCATGTCAGTCTGGTCGCGCCACGGCGACGTGCTGCGCCTGCGGGTGCGGGTGCAGCCGCGCAGCTCGCACAACCGCGTTGTCGGCACGCACGGCGAGGCGATCAAAGTGCAGGTCAGCGCGCCGCCCGTCGAGGGGGCGGCGAACGAGGCCGTGGTCGCGGTGCTGGCCGAATGGCTCGGCCTGGGGCGCCGATCAATGGCCATCGTGCAGGGCCTGTCGGGGCGCGACAAGGTCGTCGAGGTGACCGCGGGCGACCCGCTCGGACTCGGTGCGCGCGTCGATGCCGCGCTGCGAGGTCTCGTTGACAAGCCCGGGGGGCGTCGTTAGGTTCGACCGGTCTTCGGAGGAACAATGCCCATCTACGAATACGAGTGCCCCAAGTGCGGCGAGTTCGAAGTCACCCAGCGCATCACCGAGGATTCGCTGAAGAAGTGCCCGACGTGCCGGAGCAAGGTGAAAAAGCTGATCTCGAACACGTCGTTCCAGCTCAAGGGGTCGGGTTGGTACATCACCGACTACGGCCGCAAGGACGGCGGGCGCAAGGAAAAGGACGCGGAGAAGGGCAAGGCCGAGGCCAGCGGCAGCAGTGAGTCGAGCGCCACCGAGAAGTCGGAATCCAAGTCGGAATCGAAGTCCGAAGCCAAACCGGAGGCGAAATCCGAGTCGCCCTCCAAAACCAAGTCCGAGAAGAAAGCCGGGGGAGTGAAGGCGGCGTGAGCCGCCCCGCCGGCGCGAACGCGAGAGCCGCAACGGGAAACCGTCGCGGCTTTTTTGTTGCCGCGCGCCGGCCCGGGCGTCGCCGGCTCCTGGTCGGTATCGACACCGGCGGGACGTTCACCGACTTCATCTGCTTCGACGGCACGGCGCTGCGGGTCCACAAGCGCCTGTCGACACCGGACGATCCGGCGCGCGCCGTGTTGCAGGGGCTGCGCGCGTTGTTCGGGCGGCCGGCGCGCGCGGCCGGCGCGGCGCCGCCGCAGGCGCGCATCACCTACGGGTCGACGGTGGCGACCAACGCCGTGCTGGAGCGCAAGGGCGCGCGCGTGGCGTTGTTGACGACGGCCGGTTTCGAGGACGTGCTCGAGATCGGGCGGCAAACGCGTCCCGATCTCTACGCGCTCGAGCCGCGCAAGCCGGCGCCGTTGGTGGCGCGCACGGGGCGCATCGGCATCGCCGAGCGCATGGCGTTCGACGGCCTGGTGTTGCAGGCCCTATCACCGGCGGCCGTGCGCGCCGCCGTGGCCGCCGTTCGACGGCTTGGCGCCGAGTCGGTGGCGGTGTGTCTGCTGCATGCCTATGCGAACCCGCGGCACGAGCGCGCGCTCGGCACGGCGCTGCGCCGCTTGGGTATCCCCGTGTCGCTGTCGCACGAGCTGCTGGCCGAGTACCGCGAATACGAGCGCACCAGCACGACGGTGCTCAACGCCTTCGTCGCGCCCGTCATGCGCCGGCACCTCGGCGAGCTGCGGCGCGGCGTCGGCCGCGCGGCGTTGCGCGTGATGCAGTCGAACGGCGGGGCGATTTCGATCGCGACGGCGGGCGACGAGGCGGTGCGCACGCTGCTGTCCGGACCGGCCGGCGGCGTGGTGGGTGCCGTCGCCGCGGCGCGCCGCAACGGCATCCGGCGCCTGATTACGTTCGACATGGGCGGCACGTCGACGGATGTCTGTCTGGTCGATGGCGCGGTGCGGCAACACACCGAGTGGAGCCTCGCCGATCTGCCGGTCAAAGTGCCGGCGATCGACATCCACACCGTCGGCGCGGGGGGCGGTTCGCTGGCCGTTCGCGACGCCGGCGGCGCGTTGCAGGTCGGGCCGGAGAGCGCCGGGGCCGAGCCGGGTCCAGCCTGCTACGGATGCGGCACGCAGCCGACGGTGACGGATGCCGATCTGGTGTTGGGGCGCCTGGTGCCGGAGGCATTTCTCGGCGGCGGCATGGCGCTCGATGTCGCGCGGGCGGAGCGGGCGCTGGCGGCGCTGGGTGCGGCGCTCGAGCTCTCGCTCGCCGCGGCGGCGGAGGGTGTGGTGCGCGTCGTCAATGCCGGCATGGAGCGCGCCATCCGGCGCATCTCCGTCGAGCGCGGCCACGATCCGCGGCACTACACGTTGGTGGCATTCGGCGGCGCCGGCGGCCTGCACGCCTGCGAGCTGGCCGAGGGCCTCGGCATGCAACGTGTCCTGCTGCCCTTTCAACCGGGGCTGCTCTCGGCCTGGGGGGCGGTGGGTGCCGAGGTGCAGCGCGATGTGGTGCAGACGGTGCGGCTGGTCGATCCCGCCGCCGCCGAGCTGACGCGGCGTTTGCGGCCGCTCATCGCGCGCGCACGCCGCGCCGCGCGCGCGGAGGCCGGGACTGGTGCACGCGTGCGCGTCGCCGTCGATCTCGACCTGCGCTACCGCGGCCAGTCCTACGAAATCCGACTGCCGATGCGGGCCGACTACCGCCGCGCCTTCGATGCGGCGCACCGGCGCCTGTACGGCTACGCCGATCGCGAGCGCGCGGTCGAGGTCGTCAACCTGCGCGTCGTGGGCATCGCGCGCGGCGCCGGCGCCCCCGTCCCGCGGCTGGTCTATCAGCCGGCCGCGGCGCAGCCGCACCGCCTGCGCTGGCGCGGTCGTTGGATGCGAGCGAAGCGCTACGACCGCACCGCGCTGCCGGCGGGCCGCCGCCTGCGCGGGCCGCTGATCATCACCGAGCTGAGCGCCACCACCGTCGTCCCGCCCGGTTGGAGCGCGACGGTGACGCGCCACGGCGACGTGCTGATCACGTCACGGGCCGCCAAGCAGCGAGGTACCGCCTGATGGATGCGATCGGCCTCGCCGTTTTCAACCACGCGCTCGGCGCCATTGGCGAGCAGATGGGCGTGGCGCTGTGCCGCAGCGCTTTCTCGCCCAATATCAAGGAGCGGCGCGACTTCTCGTGCGCGGTGTTCGACGCGGCCGGCGAGATGGTGGCGCAGGCGGCACACATCCCCGTGCACCTCGGCTCGACGCCGCTGTCGGTGCGCGCCGCCATCGCCGCGCAGCCGATGCAGCCCGGCGACGTGGTGGTGCTGAACGATCCGTATGCCGGCGGCACGCACTTGCCCGACGTCACGGTGGTGGCACCGGTGTTTCTCGGCCGCCGCCGGGTCGCCTATCTGGCCAACCGCGCGCACCACGCCGACATCGGCGGCATGAGCCCGGGCTCGATGCCGCTGGCGACCGAGATCTACCAGGAAGGCCTGCGGTTGCCGCCGGTGCGGCTGGTGCGCCGCGGTGTCGTCGACAGCGACGTGATGGCCATCTTTCTGGCCAACACGCGCGTCGCCGAGGAGCGGCGCGGCGATCTGCTCGCGCAGATGGCGGCACTGCGCGTCGGCGAGGCGCGATTGATCGCCTTGATGCGGCGCCAGGGCCCGGCGGTGGTGCGCCGCGCCATGGCGGCGCTGCAGGACTACTCGGAGCGCCTCATGCGCGCGGCGTTGCACGCCGTGCCGGCGGGAACCTACGACGCGGTCGACGCGCTCGACGACGACGGTATGGGCACGACGGATATTCGCCTTGCCGTGCGCGTGCGCATCGGGGGTGGGCGCGCGCGCGTCGACTTTGCCGGCACCGCGCCGCAGGTGCGCGGCGGCGTCAACGCCAACTACCCGGTGACCCTGGCCGCCGTGTACTACGTGTTCAAGGCGATCGCCGGGCTCGACATTCCGGCCAATGCCGGCCTGATGCGGCCGATCGAGGTCGTGGCGCCGCGCGGCACGGTCGTCAACGCCGACTTCCCGGCGGCCGTCGCCGGCGGCAACGTCGAGACCTCGCAGCGCATCGTCGACGTGCTGCTGCGCGCGCTCGGCCGGGCCCTGCCCACGCGGATGCCGGCGGCGAGCTGCGGGTCGATGAACAACCTCGCCTTCGGCGGCTACGACGCGCAGCGCCAGCGGCATTTTTCCTACTACGAGACCATCGCCGGCGGCGCTGGTGCCGGACCGGCCGGCGACGGCTGTTCGGCGGTGCACACGCACATGACCAACACCATGAACACGCCCGTCGAGGCGCTCGAAGCCGATCTGCCGGTGCGCGTGGTTCGCTATGCGGTGCGCCGCGGCACGGGCGGCCGCGGTGCCCACCGCGGTGGCGATGGCGTGGAGCGGGAACTGGAGTTTCTCGCTCCCGCCCAGGTGACCCTGCTCACCGAGCGCCGTCGCATCGCGCCCTACGGCACGCGCGGCGGTACCGCGGGGGCAGTTGGATCCAACGCGCTGCAGGGCGGGGGGCGCCGCCGCGCGCTGCCCGGCAAGGTGACGGTGTCAGTTGGATGCGGCGAGCGCTTGCGGGTCCGCACGCCAGGGGGGGGCGGCTGGGGGCCCCGCAAGCGCTCTTTTTAGGGGCCGCGAAGGGGAATAGCCCGGGCAGTTTACGCCGCGACCGAACGCTTCGGCTGCCGCGCCACACGGCGCTCGAGCAACGCGATGCGCTGGCTGAGTCGCTCCACATCGTGGCGCGACGCCACGTCGAGACGGTGCACCAGCGGCTTCACCGCACTCACGGCCCCTCGTTCGAGACGACGCACGGCGTCGGCGGCACCCTTTTCCACGCGGCCGACGAACGCCTCACCCTGCTTGCGCACTCGTTTGAGTGTCCGAATGCGCTGCCGGTCCAGATCCGTCGCCACCTTCTCCACCCGCGCCATCGCCGACTTCACCACCTTGCGCGGCCGTGACGGGACCAGCTCGAGCGCGTCCTTCAGGGTGCGCCCAATCAGCTTCTCCGCCCGCGCCCGGGCCTGGCCGACCTGCTTGGGCAGGTCCTTGAATACCGCGCTCTCGAATGTCGTTCGTTTGGTTGCCATCGTCAGCCCTCCTTGTGTGTTCCTGCCCCTGACTTAACACGCTGCGTCATGATGTCAATGCGGTGCGTCATGTTCCGGGTGTTCGCGGCGCGTGGCCGCGCCGGCATCGCCCGCCGGCTCCCGGCTCAACCCGCCTTGCCTCGTTCGGACCCCTGTGGTAGCGACGGATTCTCGTCTACCCGAGGGTCGCATAGCTCAGTTGGTTAGAGCGCCTGCCTCACATGCAGGAGGTCCCTGGTTCAAGTCCAGGTGCGACCACTTCTCGTTTGCCGCGCACTCGACGTATTGCTGCGGACGTGGTCTGAACCAAGTCATGACGGTGGTCACGGTACGGCGACGCGGGACGGGTGAGCCGATGGAGTTCGACGTCGAGGTGGGCGAGGGCGGCGGCGCGACACGCCACCGGGTGAGCCTGTCTGCCGCATCGCACGCCGCGCTGGCGGGCGGGGCGGCGAGTCCGGAGGACGTCATCCGCGCGGCCTTTGCCTTCCTTCTCGATCGCGAGCCGAAGGAATCGATTCTGGCGCGCTTCGATGTGATGGTCATCGGGCGCTACTTCCCGGAGTTCGGGCGCGAGATCGGACGCTATCTGGGCGCGACTCGGTAGGCTCCTGGCGCGATGAAAACCGTCCTTGTTGGCGTCGTTTTCATCGGGGCCGCGATGATTGCGGCTCCTGGAGGCAGTGATGGAGGTGAATATCCGATGTCGTTGACCCTCAGCTCCTCGAGCTTCGCGACTGGAGCGGAGATTCCGAAGAAGCATACGTGCGAAGGGGAGGATTCCTCGCCCGCGCTGACGTGGGCTGGTGTGCCGGCGGCGACGAAGAGCTTGGCGCTCATCGTCGACGACCCCGACGCCCCCGATCCGCGGGCGCCGAAGATGACCTGGGTCCACTGGGTGCTCTACAACCTGCCGCCGACGGCGAAGGGTCTTCCCGAGGCCGTGACCGGGCATGGGTTGCCGGCGGGCACGAAGCATGGGCTCAACGACTGGAAGCGCACGGGATACGGCGGTCCCTGTCCGCCGATCGGGCGCCACCGCTACTTCCATAAACTGTATGCGCTCGACGTGGTGCTGCCCGACCTCGGCCGCCCGACCAAGGCGCGGCTCGAGCAGGCGATGCAGGGGCACATACTGGCCCACGCCGAGCTCGTCGGGACCTACCAGAAGGGTGCGAAGTAGCGGCCGCGAAGCGCTCAGTCCTCGAAACGCGGCGAGCGTTTCTGTTTGCGGGCGGTAATCGCTTCCTGCAGGTTTTGCGTGGTGAGGCGGACGAGCAGTTGATTGCGGTTCTCGAGGTCGATGGCGGCGTGCAGGCTGCCGCTTTCGAGATTCGACCACAGCACCTTCTTGGTCATGGCGATGCCGTGCGGGCTCCAGCCGCACATCTGCTCGGCGAGGGCGAGCGCTCCGTCGAGCAAGGCGTCGTCGGGCAACACGCGCGACACCATCCCCAGGCGCTCGGCCTCGGACGCACCGACCTCGCGGCCGGTGAGGATGACGTCCCATGCGTGCGCGGCGCCGATCAGCCGCGGAAGCAGCCAGCTCACGCCGAGCTCGGTGCCCGTGAGGCCGTTGGTGATGCCGGCGCTGCAGAAACGCGCCAAGGTGCCGGCCAAGCGGATATCGGCGCCGAGCATGAGGCACATGCCGCCGCCAAACGCGGGGCCGTTGACGGCGGCGATGATCGGCTGCGGGATGGCGCGCATGGCCGGCACCAGGTTCGACATGAATTCCATCGCCCGGATGGCGATGCGCGACATCGGCAGGCCGTCGCAGCCGGGCGGCATGCCGTGGTCTTCCAGGTCGAGCCCGGCGCAGAAGCCGCGTCCGGCGCCGGTCAGCACCACGGCCCACGTATCGTTGTCGGCGCCGACCTGCTCGAGCGCTTCGTACAGCGGCACGACCGTGTCGAACGACATCGCGTTCATACGCTCCGGGCGGTTCAGCGTGATGAGGCTGACGTGCGGGCGCGGCTTCTCGACGAGAATGTAGGGCATCGGTCTCCGATC
>CAYVUV010000051.1:0-1959 GCA_964455095.1 uncultured Binatia bacterium (SeqCode) | reverse complement strand
CGTAGCGCACCGACTGGAAGTAGGTGCCGGGACAGGGCAGCGGCACGAAGCGCGAGCCCTCCAGCTGCTTGCGGAAGAAATCGCGCTTGGCCTGGTAGACGTCGGCGAGGCCGAGGTAGCGTGCCTTCTCCCGCATGAACTCCGCCAGCGCCAGCTGCATCGGGTGGTTCACGCAGAAGACGACGAACTGGTGCGCCTTGCGGAATTCCGCCATCAGCTCGCGCGGGGCCAGGCAGTAGGCGATCTTCCAGCCGGTGACGTGGTAGGTCTTGCCGAAGGAGGAGACGACGAAGCTGCGCTCGGCGAGCCCGGGGTAGCGCACCACGCTCTCGTGGCGGCCCTCGAAGACGATGTGCTCATACACCTCGTCGGAGACGACCACGATGTTCGTGCCGCGCACGAGTTGCTCGAGCTGCCGCATGTCCTGCGCGGTCCACACCGCGCCGCTCGGGTTGTGCGGCGTGTTGATGATGATCATGCGCGTGCGCGGCGTGATGCGCGCGCGCACTTCGCTCCAGTCCGGCCGGTAGTCCGGGAAAGTCAGCCTGCACGGCACGGCGCGCCCGCCGTTCAATTCGATCGACGGCACGTAGGAGTCGTACACCGGCTCGAAGACGATCACCTCATCCCCGGGGCGCACCAGCGCCGCCACGGCGGTGAAGATGGCCTGCGTCGCGCCCGCCGTGACGGTGATCTCCTGCTCCACGTCGAAAGTCAGTCCGTAGAGGGCGGCGACCTTCTCGGCGATGGCCTCGCGCAGCGGCAGCGCGCCGGCCATCAGCGCGTACTGGTTGGCGCCGGCATTCATGTGCTTCGCCACGAGATCGAACAGCGCCGGCGGCGCCGAGAAATCGGGGAAGCCCTGCGACAGGTTGATGGCGCCGTGCTGCGCCGCCAGACGCGACATGACGGTGAAGATGGTCGTGCCCACCCAGGGCAGGCGCGAGTCGATGGGGGCAGGAAAGGTCGGCATGGGTGGAATTGTGCCATGGCATCCGCAGCCGCTGCGATAGAATCCCCGCAATGATTTCCGACCGCCTGTTCACAATCCGCGAGGAGGGCGACGCCGTCGTCATCCTCGACCAGACGCTGCTGCCGCACCAGGTCGCCACGCGCCACCTGCGCTCGCTTGCCGACGCCGCCCATGCCATCCGCGCCATGCTGGTGCGCGGCGCCCCGCTGATCGGCGTCGCCGCCGCCTACGGCGTCGCCCTCGCCTTGAAGGACGGCGCCGGCAACGAATCGCTGCAGCATGCCTGCGACACGCTCGCCGCGACGCGGCCGACGGCGGTAAACCTGCACTGGGCGCTGGCGCGCATGCAGCGGCATCTCCGGCCGCTGCCGGTGGCGCAGCGGCGCGATGCGGCCTGGGCCGAGGCGCGCGCCATCGCCGAGGAGGACGCCGCCGCCAACCGGCAGATCGGCCGCCACGGCCTGGCGCTGATCGAGCAGGTCTCGCATCGCCCCGTGAACCTGATGACCCACTGCAACGCCGGCTGGCTCGCCACCGCCGCCTGGGGCACGGCGCTCGCGCCGGTGTATGCCGCCCGCGAGGCAGGCCTGCCGGTGCACGTCTACGTCTCGGAAACGCGGCCGCGCAACCAGGGCCTGCTCACTGCCTGGGAACTGCACGAGGCCGGCGTGGACCGCACCCTGATCGCCGACAACGCGGCGGGCCACCTGCTGCGCCAGGGGAAGGTGGATCTGGTCATTGTCGGCGCCGACCGCATCGCCGCCAACGGCGACACCGCCAACAAGGTCGGCACCTGCCTCAAGGCGCTGGCGGCGGCCGACTGCGGCGTGCCCTTCTACGTCGCCGCGCCGCTGTCGACCATCGACCGCGACTGTCCCGACGGCGCCCGCATTCCCATCGAGGAGCGCGACGACGGCGAGGTGCGCCACGTCGGCGGCCTCGACCGCCACGGCGTGCACGCCACGGTGGCCATCGCCCCCGACTGG
>CAYVUV010000050.1:0-38908 GCA_964455095.1 uncultured Binatia bacterium (SeqCode) | reverse complement strand
AAGCAACGATCAAGAGTTTGTATGAACGGCGAGTCGGACATCGCCGCGCAGGTCGCGGACATCCTGGATTCGTGCCCGCAACGACGGAAACCCGGCCGATTCACGGTGGTGTGCCCGGTTTACAATCGCGCCCGAACGCTGCCGCAAGCGCTCGACTCGCTACTGGCGCAGACCTACGAGGACTGGCTGTGCCTGATCCTGGATGACGGATCGACGGACGGGAGCGCTGACATCGCTGAGGATTACGCCCGCCGGGACCCCCGCTTCCGCTACGTGCGGTTCGCAGAAAACCGCGGCGGCGTGGTGATGAACGAAATCGGCATGCGCGCCGCCTGCGAGCTCGGTCAGCATTGGTCCCGACTCGGCTCGGACGATTGGTTCGAGCCGCACAAGCTGATGGTCGATTACGTCACCCTGGGCCGCAACGAGCTGCCCGCCTGCTTCGGACCCTTTCGATGCGACCGCGGCAACTTCCTGGACAGCATCCTGTGCGGCCAGCGCATCGATGCGCCGCCGCCCCGCCCCAGCCGTTTTGCCATGATCAAGGCGCTGCGCAAGGTGCGGGCCAGGTTCGCCGGGGCTTGTGACATTCTGCACAGCCCGCCCGTCGATGCGCGCGGGACTCTCTTGTCGGGAGACTTTGCCATGTCCTGGGCCAACGCCGCCGCCAGGACCGAGGTGCTTCGCCAGGTGCGGGACAGATTCGGCGGGTTCTGTGACCTCCAGATCCGCAACATGGAAGACTTTCACTGCAACGCGCGGATCGCCAGCGTATCGAACATCGTCTGGCGCGGCCTGAAGAAGGACATGCGGACGCTCGTCATCGGCGCCAGGACGTGGGCCGAGGCCGGCGACGAGCGCGATTTCGTGCACGACGGGGTCTGGCGAGTGGCCAGAGACGGCGCATCGAACAGGCGCGAACGGGTCGCCGTCGACAAACGGATCACCGTCGCAGCCATTCAGAAGGATTTTTCGATCCACGCGCCAGAGCAGGTCCCGGCCGTCCCGCCTCGCGTGGTCTCATTTTGCGGCGAACCCTTGCTATAAGCGTCGTCCACTGGATCCAGCGAGGGCGACGCGAATGGCCGGCACCAAAGTTCTGTTCATCGGTATCGATTCAGCGGATGGCGAGTTGATCCGCACCTGGGCGGCCGCCGGCGTCCTGCCGACTTTTCGCGCCCTGTTCGAACGCACCAGGTGCGGCGTGACCATCACGCCGCCCGGCCTGTTCGTCGGCTCGATCTGGGCCTCGTTCGCCACCGGCGTGTCGCCCGCTCGCCACGGACAGTTCTGGTTCCGCCAGCTGCGCTCCGGCACCTATCAAATAGTTCGGCATCGACCGCGTGACATCCGCGCGCGGACGTTCTGGGATGCGCTCAGCCAGGCCGGCCGTCGCGTCGCGGTCATCGATGTCCCCGAAACGCATCGTGTCGATGGGCTCAACGGCATCCAGTTGGTCGACTGGGGCACCCACGCGCCCGATCTCGCCGGCTTTCACACCTGGCCGCCAGCGTTGGCCAAGGAGGTGACGGCGCGCTTCGGCCGCGATCCAGTCGGCCTGTGCGATCGTCGCCGCGACCCCGAGGCGTTGAGCAGCCTCCCCCAAGACCTGCTCGCCCGCGTGCAGCGCAAAGCCGACCTGTCCAGCCACTTCCTCGCGCAGGAGAACTGGGATCTCTTCGTGACCACCTTCAGCGAAGCGCACTGCGTCGGCCACCAACTCTGGCATGTGCACGATCCGACCCACGCGCGCCATGACGTCGCGCTCGCCCGCGCCCAGGGCGATCCGATCAGGGACGTCTACGTCGCCATCGACGCCGCGGTGGGTCGACTCATTGCGGAAGCCGGCGCCGACGCCCACGTCTTCATTCTGTGCAGTCATGGGATGGGGCCACTCGCTGGCGGTAACTTCTTGCTCGACGATGCGTTGCAGCGCCTGGACGGGGTGCCGCCGCTCAACAAACGGCAGTGGCTCGATTCCCTGTTGTGGTGCTGGCAGCGCACGCCGCGCGCGATCCGCACCCTGCTCGGTCCACTGCGCGACGCGCTGGTGCGCCGGATCGTCAGCGCACCGACGTGGGTCGACGAGTCGCGCCGGTCCTTTCAGGTTCCGAGCAACGACGGATTCGGCGCCATCCGCGTCAATCTCGTCGGGCGCGAACCGCGCGGTCGCATTCAGGCCGGCGCCGAATACGACGAGTTCTGTGCCGCGTTGACCAGCGATCTGCTCTCCCTGATCAACGTCGATACCGGCCTCCCGGCCGTCCACCGCGTGTTGCGGGTCGCCGATCTCTACAACGGACCAGCGCTCCACGAGCTGCCGGATCTGCTGGTGGAGTGGAACCGCGAAGCGCCGATCGTCGCGGTCTCGTCCGCCAAGACGGGACGAGTCGACGCCCCAGACCCGCAGCGTCGCACCGGCGATCACAAATCCCAGGGCTTGTTCTTTGCCTCCGGCCCCTCCATCGCGGCTGGACCGCTGGGGCGAGCGGTGTCGATTCTCGACTTCGCGCCGACCGTCGGCGCGCTCCTGGGCGTGCCGCTGCCCGAGCTCGACGGCACGCCGATCGAGGAGCTCAGCGCGCCGCGCAGCGTCCAGGAGTAGTACGCACGGCCCGCGACATCGAACCAGCGCGACAACACGGCAAGACCCCAAAAGCGCACCCAGGCGAGCAGCCCTCCACCGAACTGCCGGCGGAATCGGCGCCAGTTGCCCTGCGTCCAAGGGACGTTGGGAAGGGGGATGAAGCGGCGCACGGGACGGACCCCATCCTTTGCGTCGATCAGCACACAGCCCACCGCGCGGCGCAGGCGCATCTTCAAGTACGACCGCAGGCCGTAGACCTTCAGGTGACCCACCGACAGGTTCGGATCGCGGATGATCGCATACCCGGCGCGGCCGACCCGGCGGGTGAAATCGGCGTCGGCGCCATCGCGGCGGAAGCGTTCGTCGAAGCCCCCGACCCGGTCGAAGACCGCGCGGCGTACGCTCAGATTGCCGGTGATCAAATGGTCGAAGCCGTCGACGCGGTCGAGGCGCTGCAGCGCGTCCAGGTGCATATCGTACTGCGCGCTCTCGAAATGGTCGTAGAAGTTCGGCGCCACCGCCACCTGTAGCCCCCCGACGATGCCGACGCGGGGATCGTCGTAGTACCGCAGGTGTTGGCGCAGCCAGTCGCGCGGCGGGACGCAGTCATCGTCGGTCGTGGCGATGATGTCCCCCTGCGCCGCGCGGAATCCGATATTGCGAACGATCGGCTCGCCGCGGTTCGCCGGCCGCGCGAAATAGCGCACCTGCGGGAACGCTGTCCGCACCATCTCGCTGGTTCCATCCGTTGACCCGTCATCGACCACCACGATCTCGAAGTCCGGATGGTCCAGGGCCGCGACCGCCGTGAGACTGCGACGCAGCTGCTCGACGCGGTTGTACGTCACGACAACGACCGACACGCTCGGCATGGGCGCACAGCTACCACAGACACGCGCCGCGCCGAACAGGCCGCTGCGCACTGAACGCTTGCCCAGGGGCGACGCGCCCGTGCGGCTCGAACATCGGCCGTCCCCCCTTCGCGCCCCCCGGCCCTCTTGCTATCGTCGCCCGTGGTGTCGTCGACCCACCCCCGCTTCCGCCTGCGGCCGCGCGCGGCGCCCCTCCAATTGCGAATCATGGCGCCTCTCCAACCAACCGGCATGCCCCGGAAGGCGATGAAGATCCCGCCGATGTCGCCATGAAGCGGATCGCCATTCTCGCCATCGCTGCCACGACGCAGCCGGTGTACGTCCACTACATCAACCACTACTGGTCCGACCTGATCGCCTACACCAATGCCCACACACCGCACCTGCGCGTGTACCTTCTCTTCGAACACCACGTCGACCTGCGTGCGTACAAACATCTCCGGGACAACATCATCCAGGACGACACGGTTGATCTCGACCGGCTCTGCGACCCGGCATTTCACACGCCGCAGATTCCGGGGATGCTCAGCAAGACGATCCATGCCTTCGAACGGCTGCAGGACCAGTACGACGTCTTCTTTCGAACCAATCTCGGCAGCCTCATCCGACTGCCACAGTTCGATGAGTTCGTGCAGACCACGGCGCCGATCATCTATTCCGGCACCGCGGTCTGGGCTGACGCACTGCGACAGGACCTCCAGGCGCACAACCGGATTGGTCCGGACAAGAGCATCAAGTCGTTGTCGGAGCTGGACGAGTACGAGGGCAACACCTTCATCAGCGGCGCGGCGTATTTCCTCAACGCCACGGAAGTACAGACCCTGGTGCGCAACAAACACCGCCTCCGATACGACATCGTCGACGACGTCGCGATCGGGTTGATGCTTCCTGCCCACCAGCTTCTCCCCGACTTTTCGCTGACCGTCTCCCCGCACCTTTCGATACCCGAGATCTGCCACCGGATTCGCCACACCTCGGCGAGCCATGTCAGGCTCGAACACTTCCCTCTCGCCCATGCCGAGTCCCTCTGGACCCACTTGCGACACAGGGAGCTCTGGCGAGGCGCACAAGGCACCGAGCATGGTTCCAGGTACAAAATCCATTTCCCGCTCTTCGATGACATCGAGGCCAGCAGCAACGAAATGCGGATGACCGATGCGGGCCTGACGGCCCACCCACGCGTCGATCTCGTCGACGACCCGGATTCGGCGGACTACCTGATCTTTTGCCAGAATCATCTGGCCGACCACTGCCCTTTCCATACCCACTTTCAGCCGATCAAGGATCGGCTGAAGGAGAAGTCGATCATGCTCGACTACGGCGACGATCCCCGGCTGATCTACGATGCCGACGATTTTCGTTGGGCCCTGTATCTCAAACGAAGCTGTGTCGATCGCCTGACCAACCAGGCGATCGACTACGCGGGCCTGCTGGTCGTGCCGACCGCCTACTGCGTCACCGACGACATGATCGACCCGCCCGAGGGGCGCAGCGCCGCGCGACAGATCGCGGTGTCCTGTCTCTTCGAGGATGCCGTCATCGACAGCCCGGTGTTCAGCCGCGCCAGAGGCCGACTGTTGAGCTTCGCCAAACAGCTGTCCCGTGATCATGCCTTTCCGATGCGGATTGGCACGGTTTCCGAATGCGGTCCGATCGGGCGGTCCGCGCTGCACCCGACGTACAAGGCAACCCTGTACGACAGCAAGATCGTGCTCCATGCCAACCCGGATTGGTGGGAGGGGGACTCCAGACTCTGGGAAGCTGTCGGGTCCGGCGCCCTGGTGTTCGTGGACAGGATGTCCCAGCCCATCGCGCACCCGTTCGTCGACGGAGTGCATGTCATCTTCTACGACCCGACCGACGAAGGCATGAAGGAACTGGAGCGACGGGTGCTCTACTATCTGGCGCACGACGGCGAACGCGAGACGATCGGCAGGCAAGGAAGGGAATTTGCCCTCGCGCATCACAGAGCGGTCGATCGCGTCGACGCCATGCTCGACTTGATCGAGTGCCGCGCGGCCCTCAGCGGCGCCGCCGCCGGGTCATTCAACCCCGTCCGCGGCATGGCCGAGGGCCAGCCCGACCTGGAGACCGCGCCCCTGACGGACATCATCGTGACGATCGCGACCGGTTACACAGCAGTCGATCAGTACCGCCAGTTCATCTCCACGCTGCGCAGAACCGGCGCGGGATGTCCGGTGTTCATCGGCATCACCGACGGCCCCGAGTACGAACCGGTCAAAGCCTATCTGCTGGACAATGCGGTGAACTACTTCCCGGTTCCGCCGATCACACCGGGGCACAAGGTCGTCAACGGATACCGATTCGAACAGTACCGCCAGTGGCTGGAGGGAATGCCGTTTCGCTATGCGTTGATCATGGATTTCAGGGACGCGTACTTTCAACGCGACCCTTTCATGCACGCCGACGAGCTCATGCACGATTGCGATCTCTATCTGATGTCGGAATTCAAGTTTCTCACCGTCGGCAACCATCCGAACGGCTTGAACTATCAGTGGGTCCTCGGTGCATTCGGCCAGGCGGCGGCGGACGCAATCGCCGACGAGGTCATATTGAACTCGGGCGCCATCCTGGGCCGGAAACCCGCGGTCATGACGCTTCTGACCGACCTGGCCCGGGTCGCCGCCGAGCAGAACTACGAGTTCGCCGATCAGGGGACCCTGAACCATCTGGCCCACAGCGGTCGGTTGAACCACTGTGGTCGGATCAGAATCGCGCGGGCCGGGCTCAGTCTGGTCAACAATTGTGGCTTTACCGAGATCGATCTGCTGCAGGATGCTCGCCCGATGACGCCGGCGGAGCGCGAGACGATCGCCTTCATTCCGCGAGACGACCGGGGAAGGCTCAAGCTCTACCGAAACCGGGATGGATGGGTGTTGGACGACGATGGGACCGTCTCCTGCGCCGTCCACCAATACGACCGCTTTTCACCCGACATCGACGACTTCGTCTCTCAGCTCTCGGCGTATCACCATCCGGACGACGTGTTCGTGCACGGTCGCGACCTTCGCTACGGCGGTGAGAAATTCATCCTCTTCTCTCGGCCCGCCATCGACGCCACCGCCGTGCAGAGGCTGGTACGGAAGATCAAGGATGTGTCCGTCGAGACGAAACCCCTCCTGATCGTGAACCGGCGATTCAGGCACGACTTCGTCTTTGCATACGGCGTGCTTCACAACGAGTTGCTCTTCGAATCGGACGCCTTCAGGAAGTGTTTCTCGGACGAGACGGACCGTTCGGACAAGTGCGACGCCTTCTGCCGCAAATGGGGGTACCGCCCCATCTTCGTCGACGAGCACGAGCTCTTTGGCACCCACGCCGTATGGATCGAACCCGTCCACCTGAGACTGCCGCTGGCATGACGGGTGGCTAGCACTCATCGACCAACACCCCCCGCCTTCCAAAGAACGTAACGTCGTCGGCGTATATGCTTCGGATGGCGTCCTGCAACGGCGCACTCCGCCGCACGAACAGCAAGAGCGACTCCTTGATGGCCCGGTTCGATTTGCTCTTGGTATCGAACGGAAACCGACAGTTCGTGATCCTGAAGAAGGCGAGGTTGTGCTCCAGCTCGACATGATGGTCCACATCCTCGATGCCGTGGTCGTCGAGCAACCGGGCTTGAGGCAGGGTGTCGCACCTCTTCGCGTATATCTGCCGCAGCGCGCCGACATACACCCGGAAGGCCTCGGGGAAGTCGTGCGATGCAAGTGTCTGGTGCAGATACTCCGCGTCCGCCTGCTCCAGCACGCTGTATATCTCGCGCAGCAGCGGCCCCGCGGGTCGGCCGGCGCCGGGCACGCAGCCCTTTATGAATGTGCCGATCGTCCGCAGGAAGATGTTCCGGTAGAACAGGATCACCGTGTCGGTCTTGAAGAGGCCCAGCACGGGCTGGGTGGGCAGCAGCCCGCTGCTCGATAACCCGCACTCGTAGTTGTTGATGACGACGTGGTCAAAACGCGGCAGCAGGCGCTTGAACCGCACGTCGTACCTGGTCGCACAGCCCACATAGTGACGGTCAGGATACGGGTCGTCGTAGTGGTTCACGCCGGATGTCCACAAGCTTGCCGGTGCACACGCGCTGCGCGTGGGATTGTCCCGCAAACCACGACACGTCAGCCACAACTCCGGCGCCAGGGGGTCGCGCTCAGCTGACGGCGACAGCTTGTTGAGATCCCTGATGTACTCCGACTTCGACCACCAGAAATTGCCCGAGTAGTGCTCGTCCTGGTAGTTCACGCCACACGAATCGTTGTACTCGAGCGCCTGAAGCGCAAAGCGATACAGGTGCACATTGAAATACAGCATGTAGTCGACCCAGTCGGATACATGCGCATTGCCCTTCCTCGATACCCCCTTGGCGTGCAGGTACAAGACACGAAACTCCTCTTTCTGGCTGTCCTCGCGCAACCGATTCAGAATTGGAACCTCGCGAAGAGACAGGTCCTCGGAGTGGAAGACGATTCGGATCTTGGGATCGCGCAAGATCTCTCGCTGTACGCGGTCCTTCTCCCCGAGGACCGCGCAGCGAATTTCCTTCACCGCATCGTAGAGGCCGCTCTCCCTGAGCGCCCGCAGAATGTGTCCGACGATGTTCTCCCAGTCATTGATGCAGCAAATGTGGAAGTACACGTACGTGGTCATCGGCGATGGTCGTATGCGCTCGGACCGGCGTCACGGCACCGGCTTGCCGACCAGCCCGTTGATCCTTGCAACCCACCACTGGGTGGTCAGCTTGCCAAACTCGAAGCCGTCGCATCGGGAGATGACCTCCGGGTACGCCCGCTCGAGCAGCTCGGGGGTCACCTGGTCAAAATGGCTCACCAGGAGCGCAGGCAGATCGCTCAGCAATGCATCCCACCCGGTCGACCGTTCGACGATGGGAATCGACCCCAGGAGCAGAGTTTCCCAGAGGCGAAATGAATCCCACCCGAGCCCCGAGGGGCACAGGACGAATCGGGAGCGAGCAACCGACCGGTAGTACTCTGCTTGCGAGACACCATAGGTATTGGTGACCCCGCCAGCGAAGTTCGCGCTGACCGTGGCATTGATCTCTTCCCGATGCTGCCAGCCGCTGTTGTTGATCAGCAGGTCCCGGGTCTTGGTCCCATCCGCCTGGCGGAGGTGTTCGAGCAGCAACGGCGAGTCATGGACGCCGATCGGAATCGACAACAGCTTCGGGTGATCAATGACGCTGTGCTGCGGCGTGACCACGGCCTTCACACGCGGGTCGTCGAGATACTTCCGCACGACGTCCCACGACCCACCGGCACTGGTCATCGGGTCCCACTCACCCCAGTCGACCGTCCGATGCGCAACGGTCGTCGAAAACGCGCCCCAGTTTTCGTTGAGGTGCGTGAAGAGCACATGGGACGTCGCGCACCGAGCGTGCAGAGCGATCATGTCGCGCAGCGTATTCAAGTAAATCGATCCGTCCCGCATGTGCGAGGTGTCCCCTTCTTCCAGGCGACTCACCTCGAAAAGGGCCACGAACGGCTCGAAATCCCTTTCGGACCATTGGATGAGGTCGTGACCCCGGACGCGGTCCTGGACCCGATTCAGCAAACAGCCGTCGGAACGCGAGGCCGGAATCATGCGCTGCGATCGGCGCCGCGCCGCTGCGCTTCGTCCCAGGTCAGGCACTGATTCCAATCCTCGTCGCGGTGGATCGTGACCGGATCGGGGTTGGCGCCCGTGAAGACGTCGGGATGGGCGCGCTTTCGGCGCAAATCGAAGCCCGCGTAGATTTCGTATTCCCGCAGCGTGCGCATCCGTCCGAGCCCGTACGGACCGAGGCAATCCCCTTCGTCGCTGTAGACGAGGCGGCGCAGGCGTTCGAGCGCGACCGCGTTGCGGTGCTGAACGACATCCTCACCCTTCTCCCAATGGCGGCGGGGCGCGCCGCGGTGCATCAAGTGCCACACGACCACCTCCGTCGGCAGAAAGAAATCGTAACCCCAGGTGAAGGAGCGGACGCTGAGGCTGAACTCCTCGCCCCAGTAGTAGTGCTCCGGATCCTGCGGGACCTCGACGTTCCACTGTCCGCGGGTGAAGGCGAAGTTGCCGTTGACGAAGCGCGTGCGGCCGGGCGACTGCCGGTTCGGCGGCCCGAAATCGAACCACGGCGCCCAGCCGCCTGACGCGTTCCAGCCGCGCACCCGGGTGGTCGGAACGCCCATGTCGTATCTGCGCTGCAGCCTCCCCTCGTCGTCGAACCAGAAGAGGGGCGCGTTCATGCTGAGCAACGGTTTGTCGCTCGGCAACGCCTCGAGCATCTCGATGAGCTTCGCGTCCCACGCGGGCTCGAATTTCATGTGCGAGTCGACCTGCAGGGTGTAGGGCTCGCCGCGCCAGAGCGACTGCGCGAGATTGCGCGCCCACGGTCCGCCGGCGCTCTCGAGGATCGGCTTGTCGATGATCCGGAAGCGGGAATCCGCGCGGAACTCGTCGAGACACACCGGACGTTCAGGGTCGGCTTGCCAGCAGATTCCGAAACGCAAGCGATCCGGCTGGCGCGCCTGCGCGAGCGCATCGCGCAGGGTGCGCGGCAACTCGGGATCGCTGTACGCGGCGATCGCGACGAAAATCGGCGAGCTCGACATCCTTACACGTGCCTGGAATAGCACGGGTCCGGCAACGCAGACAGTACCCTCGATGGCGCGTCTCGACGGACCCATATTGGAAGCCCCTATCGATGGCGATAGAACGGCAGGCGGATGGGGCGCGCGACGCATCACGGACGCTCGCCGGCAGGTGCGGGTGTATCGGGAAGAGGAACACCATTCCCGCCGTCCGGCGCGCGATGCGCCCTCCCCCGGGTCGGCGTCTCGTGAGCTTCGTTTCCTTCTTCTTTGCGCTCTTCTACCTGGTGGCTCTCGCCTGGCGAGTCGCGGTGCCAAGCGGCATCCGGCTCTACGTGCTCGGCCTGCTCAGCCTGAGCTGGACCTTCTACGCCTGGCACGCGCCGCAGTATCTCTGGCTGCTCGCGCTCACCACGAGCGTCGACTACGTCGTGGCGCGCCTGTTGGCGTCGAACCGGTTCCCGCCCTTCGCTCGCCGCGCCACGCTGCTGGCCTCCCTGGCGCTGAACATCGGGCTGCTCGGCTACTTCAAGTACTCCGGGCTCATCACGACGAGCTGCTCCTCCTTCGCACCGGAGGGCAGCGCTCCGAACGGCGAGGTTGCCCTGCCGCACTTGCTGCTGCCGATCGGGATCTCCTTCTACACATTCATGTCGATGAGCTACACGATCGACGTCTACCGCCGGCGTCTGCAGCCGGAACGGGACTTCCTCCGCTTTGCCTGCTACCTCGCCTTCTTCCCGCACCTCGTCGCCGGCCCCATCGTGCGGGGCGGCGAGTTTCTCTACCAGTTCGGCCGGCGGCGCCGCTTGCGCGCCGGGGTATTCGCCCACGGGGCTTATCTCATCGTGCGCGGGCTTTTTCTCAAGGTCGTGGTCGCCGACAACCTCGGTCAGATCATCGATCATCACTGGCCGGAGGCCGCCGGCACCGGAGCCGACGGCGCGCTCGCATTCACCCTGCTCGTATTCTTCGCCGGGCAGCTGCTGGCCGATTTTGCCGGTTACACCGACATCGCGCGCGGCATCAGCTATCAGCTCGGCTTCCGTCTGCCGATCAATTTCAACGCGCCGTACCTGGCGGCGACGTTCGCGGAGTTCTGGCGGCGCTGGCACATCACCTTGTCGAGCTGGATGCGCGACTATGTGTACATCCCCCTGGGCGGCAATCGGCGCGGAACCGTACGGGCGCTGATCAACCTGCTGCTCGTGATGCTCGTCTCCGGGCTCTGGCATGGCGCGAGCTGGAAGTTCGCGCTGTGGGGCATGATCCTCGGCCTCGCCGGCGCCGCCGAGCGAGGGTTCGGCCTGGCGCGCGGACCGCGATCCCGATGGGGCGCGGCCGCGTGGTACGCGGTGGTGCAACTCACCTGGATCCTGAGCCTCGCCCTGTTCCGCGCGCAGAGCATCGCCGAGGGGTGGCGGGTCATGCGCAGTGCGACCGACGGCCTCGCGACCGCGCCGGCGGCCATCCTCTCCTTGCCGGGAAGCAACGATCTGGTCCGGGCCGGATGGTGGTTCGTGCTCCCACTCGTCGCCATGCACGGCCGCACCTGGCTCTCGCAGCGCCATGGCGTTCGGTGCCCGTCGGCATTCGAGAAGGCGCTCTACGCCGGCGCCATGCTGGCCGCGATTCCGACCCTCTATACGACGACGCGCCAGTTCATCTACTTCCAGTTCTGAGGCCATGCGCACACGTCGGCTGGTGAAACGCGCGGGAATCGGCGCCACCCTCGCGCTGTCATTCGCCCTGGCCCTCGCGCTCTTGCCGCGGCTCCCCTTGCGCGCCCAACCGTATCCGTACCTGCGCACCCTGCCCGCACTCGACATCCCTCACGACGACTCGTTCTTCATCGCAACGGTGGGAGACGAGCTGAGCCAGATGGTGCTCTATCACGACCTCGGCGATTCGATCGCCCATGCGCGCCAGGCCGACATCCTCATTGTCGGCGACTCGCGGGCGCAGATGGGGCTGCGCGAGGACGTCATCGTGCCGGAAGCGACACAACTCGGCCTGCGCGTCTTCTCGCTTGCCTGTGGGCATGCGGAGCGGATGCGCTTCATGCTGGAGGTGATCCGCAGACACGATTTGCGCCCGAAGATCGTTGTGGCCGTCGGCGGGGAACACATCTGGACGGATGGCGTGTCGGGGCCGGCGGCGCGCGCCATGGCCGAGACGCACTGGGCAGCGTGGAAGGAATGGATCGAAGCGCGGGCGGCGTGGTCGGCCCAGGTCATCCTGCACTCGCACCTGCCGAGAATCGACTTCTTCGACCAGGAGCTCACGCAGGGCTGGGTGCTGTATCGCTCCGCCGGCACGGGGTGGTGGCGGCCGGCGCTGCACCCGGTGGAACCGGCGTACCCGGTGGAACTCTCCCCAGAGGATCACGGCGAGCACGACTACCTGCTGCCCTTCGCACGCGAGGTCAAGGCTGCGCTCGATCGGCGCGGGGCACTGCTGGTTCTGAGCATCGTGCCGTACGGCGACACGCGCTCCCGCTACCTGCCCTTTCTCGCCCGTGAGCTCGGCGTCCCCTCGGTCGTTCCGAGCTTCGATGGCTTGTTTACCTGCGATGCGTCCCACCTCGATCCCGAGAGCGCGGCGCGGTACTCGCGGTCCTTCTGGAACGAGCTCATCGCGCTGCCCGAAGTGCGCCGCCGACTCGCGCTGCCGACGGACATCGACACTCCCGCCGCCCATTAGATTTCGGCCCGGCACGAGCCGCGGCCGGCGATCACTCGCGTGCACGGTGCACGGAGCCGGCGCATGAGCGGTGCACGTACAACTACGCGCGTATCATTCCGGGCTTCAACAGCCGACCCGATTGGAGGACTATCGACGGCGTGCCCAGGCGGACTGATCGAGGTGCCGACTGGCGACGACGAACGCACAATAGAGAAACAGCTCCTGCGCTAGAGGCAACCGCGATCCCAGGCGCCGTGGCAGTCACGACGCCAACCGTACTCGGAACGGGGTCCCACGATCTCGCGCGTGGCGCCGGGGAGGCGAGATGACGTTGGTGCCGGGACGCGAATGCGGCGACTGCACCGCCTGCTGCGTCGTATTCGGAATCGACCAGCCGGAGGACATCCAGAAGGCGGCCGGAATCCCCTGCCGGCATTGTACCGGCATCGGCTGCGCAATCTATGAAACGAGGCCGCGGTTATGTCGGACGTTCTACTGTCGCTGGCGCACGGACGAGACGCTCGGTGAGCACTGGCGGCCCGACAAATCCGGTGTGCTGGCCTTTGTCGAGACCGAACACATTCCGGCCTCGTTCGAGCAATCGACCGGAATCGGGTTGCTGCTCGTCGCCGACCCTCTGGTGGCCATCAGACAGCGCGGGTTCCAGGACTTTGTAGCGCAGAACGTATTGCGCTCCATCCCGGTCATCCTGATGCTACCCGGCCCGCGTGGCTACGCAGGGTCGGCGTTGCTACTCAACACCGACGACATGCTCGAGGCGATCGCTCGCGGGACCGCACAAGCCGCCCTGGAAGGGGTGCTCGAAATGTTGCGGGCCTGGCGCTGCGACCGCACAGACGTGATCACCCCTACCGGACATGATGCGAGCAATGTTCTCGCGGGGTCACAACGGGATGCGACGCATCGAGACGCCCTGGGCCAGCCCACCTTCCCGGCATGCCGCGCATGACTCGGCCCCGTCATGCTGCGACTATCGCCGGGATGACCCGCGCGGCAGCTCGAGAATGGGACATATCGTAACGAGGGTGATCGCATGCCGACCAACGACGACGAGAGCCAAGCAAACAGTCAGCTGCTGGCGGAGATCGAGCGACTCCGCCGCCAGTTGGCGGAACGCAATGCCGCGACCGGCACCGACGCGGACGAGGCCCCGGCCCAACCGGTATTCGTCCGACCGATCACACGCCGCACGGCGCTCAGCACATGGGTGGCGCCGGTGATCCTGTCGATTCCGTTGGGCGCGCTGAGTCGTCCGCGAACCGCCCAAGCGCAGGTGACCGCAATGCCGACCATGGGCAGCAAGAAGGGGGTGCCGACCATGCTCCCCACCCCGGCGTTCCCCACCGTCGCCCCAAGCGTCGCCCCGACTCTCGCGCCGACGGAAACACCGACAGAGACGCCAACCGACACACCGACACAAACGCCGACGGAAACACCGACAGAGACGCCGACCGGCACACCGACAGAAACAGCGACCGAAACGCTAACCGACACACCGACCGAAACGCCGACCGACACGCCGACAACGACACCGACCGACACACCGACAACGACGCCGACCGACACACCGACAGCAACGCCGACCGACACCCCCACAGAGACGCCGACCGACACACCGACACGAACGCCGACCGGTACACCGACACAAACGGCAACCGACACGCCGACAGCAACGCCGACCGACACACCGACGCGAACGCCGACCCGCACACCGACGCAAACGGCAACCGACACGCCGAACGTGGCAGCGACGGCAGCGGCAGCGGCAACGGCAACCGCCGCGGCAGAGGCAGCAGCCGCCGCCGCTGCGACGGCAACCGCCGCCGCGGCGGCGACGGCGACCGCACTCGCAGTGCCGGCCCCGGTGCCGGTGCTGTCGGCCACCGGCCTCACGGTCGCAGTGGCCACCCTGGTCGGCGGCGTCGCCGCCCGGCAACTGCTGAGAAGACGCGCGGACGGCCTCGATACCAACCCACCGGAGTCTGACGACGCCGCAGAGAACTCCGAAGACGAGGGCGGCACCGAGTAACCGCCCACGAGCCATACCTACCCCTGTGCGAAGCGAGCTGACCCGATCCCTGTGCCCGAGACGGCGCGCCGACTTCAGCGCCTTTCTCGTGGCAAACGAGATGGTGCTTTTGTCGCCGGACGGAGGGCACGCCTACACGCTGAACGAGTCGGGCGCGGCGATCTGGGCGCTGTGCGATGGCACGCACTCGCTCAGCGACATGCTCGGCGAGCTGCGCGCGCGCTATGCCGGTGAGGACGTCGGTGTGCTCACCGACGTGGCCGAAGCGCTGCTCCGCTTCCGCACTTTCGGCCTGATCGACACCGCGGTCGCAGCGATTCCCGGCCGCTGCGATCCCACCGCCGTCGTCCTCGCTCCCGCCGCCCACGGCAGAGCGCGCGTCCGCTTCGTATTCGGCATCGAAGACCGGGTCTATTTTCACTGGCAGCTGGCGATTCTCTTCGAATCCCTCGTCGGTCAGCTGCCGCCGGGCTGGGACATCACCGTCGTCGTCTGCAACGACCATGCGGCGCTCTCCCCGGAGCTGACCCGGCTGCTCACCCTCTACGGCGTTGCCGCCGTCACGGGAGCCAATCACGCCGGGAGCCACGATATCGATTTCTCCGCGGGCCGTGGCGGCTACGTGGCTTTGAATCGCGTCGAAGCGCTCAGTGCCCTCGCCGACTACGTCGAGCCCGACGACGTCGTGTGCCTCATGGACACCGAC
Organism: uncultured Binatia bacterium (SeqCode); assembly: GCA_964455095.1. Taxonomy (GTDB): domain Bacteria; phylum Desulfobacterota; class Binatia; order HRBIN30; family CADEER01; genus CAYVUV01. Next base: position 23,406 of record CAYVUV010000050.1, on the reverse strand, counting down.
CTCTTCCTCTACGGCGAGCTGCAGGAAGATCTCTTTCCCACTGGCAACGCGATGGCGGCAAACTCGATCATCGGCGAGCAACCGTTCATGGGGTTCGCCCCCAGCGGGGGAGGCGTCGATTTGAACAAGCTCCTCGCGTCCATGGGCTGCGAGACACCGCTCAAGCCGGGAGGCGTGACCGTATTCCTGACCGGAGAGACCGTGCGCAACCAGAAGGTCATCCGCGACTGCTTCCGCTTCGCCCAGATCCTGTATCTGCTCGGCAAGGTCCTGGAACTGCCCGCTGACGCCACCTGGGTCGCCGAAATGGCGTGCTTTGCGATGGCGCTGACGCCCAACCGGATCGACTACATCCTGCTCGACACTCCGCAGTTCGCGGTGCTGTCGCCGCAGCAGGAGACGGTCCCGGAAGGTTCATTCTACCATTACTACTGCGACCCCAACGACGGCCGCGGCGGCCCCTTCCCGGACTCCGAATGGAACAAGCAGCTCTTCGGCGGCAGCGATTTCCTCCTCGCCGACCTCGAGGGCTTTCGCGCCGGGGCGACGACCGACCTCGAACAGCGGTTCCTCGATTTGGCGCTGGCCGCGCGCCGCAGACTCCACGGAAGCTCCGTGGCCGCGCGGCCCCCATCATGATCCCGGAACTGGAGGCACCCGCGCTGCTGCGCGAGAGGCAACGCGAAATGCAGGCCGCGGCGCCCTACCACGGCCTCGGAGTCCTGAAGGCGAAGCTCGACCCGAACGTGCATCGGCGACTCTTTGCGCACCTGCAGGCCAATGCCGCCCTGTTTCGGCCCGAGTCGAAGATCGACGAAATCGGCAACGCCGACCCCGCCACGATCCCGGCCCTCGTCTTCGAAGACGAGGGCTTCAACGCACAGCTCGCCAGGAGTCTGCAGGCCGGACACGAGGCGTGGGCGGGTATGCCGCTGGAGCTTTCGTACTGCTACGGCATCCGCACCTATCAGCGCGGGACCTTCCTCTATTCTCACGTCGATCGGCCGACCCACATCATCAGCTCGACGATCTGCATCGATTGCGCCCTGGAGAGCCCCTGGCCCCTGCATGTCGAGGATATCGATGGCGAAGTGAGTCAGGTCGACCTCGCGCCGGGCGAGCTCCTCTTCTACGAGGGCGCCCGCCTCGCGCACGGCCGGCCCTATTCCCTCCTCGGCGACTACTACGCCGCGATTTTCCTTCACTATCGGCCGGTCGGCTGGCGAGCGACGCCTGCGGAGTCGAGATGAGGCATCTCTTCTACACCAACTACTTGTCCGGGCACGCGGGGCTGAGCAACGGCATCATGTCGATCGAAATCGGCGTCGTCCTGGCCCACCTCACCAACCGCTTCCTGGTCCTCGACGGCAACCGTTCTCCGCCGGCCAACATCGTCGCCTACGACGGCCGGGTCAGCAACGAACGCCCCAGTCGGATCACCGACCTGATCGACCTCCCCGTCGCCTGGGGAGAGCCGGAGTCCGTCGACCTGCAGGGGCTGGAGAGCCTCGAGCTGACCGATCGCTCGCTCAGTGATCTGGCTTTTTATTTTCCCCGCACGCTGGACCTCACCTCCGAGGACGCGTCGAGGTTTGCCCGCGGGCGCGTCTGGTTGACCCCGAGCGATGCGCTCGATCGGATTCCGGTGCTGCGCGTGTCCGAGGAGCCGTTCCTGCCGCAAACCGATCCCTCCTGCCGGGATCACCGCAACAACCTCGGCTTCTACAGCTACCAATTCTACCTCGATGCCGAGACGCGGCGCTCGGTGCACCGCCTGCTCGCACGCATGCGCGCCAAGACCGCCTTCGCCACGCTGGCCAAACGCGTCGCCGGCGACATCGGTACGTTCAACGCCGTGCACCTGCGGCGCGGCGACTTCAAGGTCACCTACGGCGTCACCACGCTCGAGCGCCAGCCGTGGGAGGCCATCGAGGCCCTCGACCAGGTGTTCGACCGCAGGGTTCCCCTCGTCATCGTGACCGATGAGCGCGACGACCCATTCTTTGGCGACATCATGCGTGCCTATCCGCACCACTTCTTCATCGACTGGCACATCCTCGATGCCTACGGAGCCGAGTTCGCCCAGCTGCCGCAGACGGACAGCCTGAGCCTGGCGTATCTCTCGCAACTCATCGCCGCCGAATCGAACGACTTCATCGGCACGATGACCAGCACATTCACCTCGATCATCCAGCGCTACCGCGGCAACCAGGGCAAGGCCGAACCTTTTCGATTTCTCTGGAACGAGCTCCCCGAACCCAGCGCGCCGACGGAACGGGGCCGCCACGCCATCAGTTACTGCGTCCCGCTGGAACGCGGCGTGATGGTCGAGGAGCACCAGGGGCCGTACTCGTGGAGCCGCGTCAGCCAGCGCCTCAATCCCGCCTGGATGCGCGAATGGCCGGAGAGCTTCCTGCAGCCCGACACGCTGACCGGCGGCGCGCCCGCGCGCCCGCCGGTGGCGGATACGGGCATCGCGAGCGGGGCGGCCGTATCCGTCGTCTACCTGACCTTCGAGAATCTGCAGATCGCCGTGCGCTGCCGCGACGCCGACCTGCTGCACCACATCGGCGCGCGCTTCGGCGCGCGCCCGGGAAAGCCGAGTGGGAACGTCATCGCCGATCTGGAAGTCGTCTCGGCCAGAGGCCGCCACTCCGTGTTCCGGAACGGCGAACGCGTCGGTGAGGCGACCGGGGCCATCGAGCTGGGCGAGCTCATCAAGGTGCTCGTCGTCCCCGTGCTCACGTCGGCCCGGCGCCGGCACAGTTGGCTGCGCGGCGCCGGCTTCGCCCGCGCTGGACGGGCGATGGTGGTCGCGGGCGATCTGGGTAGCGACGACGACTCCCTCGTCGAGGCCCTGCAGGCGGGCGGATGGGATCTGCTGGAGCGGGGGGTGATCGCCATCCGCGCCCAGGACCTCGTCGTGCTGCCCTTCGGCGCCGAGGGCGCCGCCTCCAGCCGACGTCACCCGGCTCTACTGGCCACGCTGGTGGTCGCCTCGCAGCGGCTCCATGCCCGCGACCTGATCGCGCCGCTCTCACCCGCGGTGGCGGTCGCGGCACTCATCGAGACGTCCCTCGACTACCGCGCCGATCGCGACCGCGCGGTTGAACGGCTGTGCCGCCTGGTCGAGCGACAGCCGGTCGCGCAGCTGTCCTTCAGCCGGGCCATGCCGGCCGCGCGCCTGCTCGCGCGCTGGGCGGACGCGGCGAGCCAGGTGGAGGCACCATGAGCGCGGGGCGCTCCGTACGGCTGCGCATCCAGCTCCTCGGAGGCTACACCTGCGAGACGACACTACCCGAGAACGCGGCCGAGCTGCGCGCGCTCTACGCCGCGCTGGCCCGGCCGTCGCCGGCGAACGAGCTTGTCCAGATACCGCTCGACGAGGGAAGAGCGGCCTGCTCCTTTCGCGCCTCCCAACTGGTCTCGGTCGTCAGCGACCCGCCGGTGCTGGTGGAGGAGTCACTGACGGCGGACCCGGGCGCGTCCGGCGACCCGCCACAGCAGTCGGACCCGCACAGCCGACTGCGCCGCGCGCGTTATCTGGTCGTCGATGACTTTTTGTCCCCGGCGGAGCACCAGGACATGTTGGCGCTCGCCAGCGCGTCGGAGAAGAACTTCAAGCCCGGCACCGTCGCCGGAGACCATCCCGAGCATCGACAGAACCTGGTCATCCCGAGCTTCGGCGACTCGGCGCACGCCCGGCTGATGCAGAATCGCGTCCTCGTCTGGTATCCCGTGCTGGCCAAGGCTCTCGGTGTGCCAATCGTTCCGCTCGGCATGGTCGAATCGCAGCTCACCGCGGCGCGCAGCCGGCAGTTCTACAAGCTGCATGCCGACCTGGGACCGGACTGTCCGCGAGAGCTCTCGTGCATCTACTACATGTACCGTCGGCCGCGCGGCTTCGCTGGCGGAGAGCTGCGGCTCTACGACTGCATCGAGCAGGGCAGCGACTCGTCTCCGGCAGAGACCTTCGAAACCGCCGAAGTGGTCTCGAACCGCCTCGTCGTCTTCCCGAGCGGCGAGTTTCACGAGGCCATGCCCGTCCGTTGTCCGTCCGGCGAGTTCGCCGACAGTCGCTTCGCGATCACCACCTGGCTTCACCGCGCCGACACGCCCGACCCTGCGGCGCGATTCGGTTGGGGGCACTTCCGCTGCGGCATCGTCGCCCCGCAATTCGCCCTCGTGGGCGGCGCGGCCGGGAGCCTCTCGTGATCTTCACCGTCTTCAGCACCGCCGCGAACCGGGCGAGGCAGTGGCAAGCGGATCTGCTCGAGTACTCGTGGGGCCGCGTCAGACAACCGGGAGAATTGGTGCGCCTGGTCGCGCTCGCGCCACACGAGTCGCTGCCCAGGCATCGGCTGGCGCGTGTCACCCGAACGCTGTGCTGGTCGCCGCACCCCTACACCGGCGACGTCTACCCGCCGTACAGCATCGCCGCATCGCTCCTCGAGTGGCTGTTCGCGGAGCGGATCTCGGGAACCATCCTGTTGATCGGGCCGGATTGTGTATTTCGCGCCGCCGTCGCGCAGGAGGTCGAACCCGGCGCGGCACGGGCGACGCCGTGGTCCGGCCTGCCGCACAAGGGAAACGGCCCCTTCGGCATCGGCCCCGAGTTCGCGTTTCTCGAACGCTTCTGCGTCAACCGGGCGCTCGAGCTACCGCGCGTTGGGTTTCCGTTGCTCATCCATTCGAGCGACCTGCGCAAGCTCGCGGCGCGTTGGCTGGAGCTGATGAGCATCATCCGCGCCGAGACCGCGTCCCACGTGCACGGCAGTCTTGGCGAAGCGGATCAGATTGCCTACGCCGTCGCGGCAGCGGAGGCCGACATTCCGCACGCGATCGCCGAGCTCGGCGTCGACACCGCCACCCGCGACATCGAGGCGCCGGTGCTCGACTACAGCCGGCCGATCGAATCCACGCGCGGCGAGGTCGTCTGGGACAAGCGCCTCTACCAGGGTTGGGATCGCGTCGATCCGCTGCGCGCCGCCCCGGGTTCGGGGCGCGACTTCCTCACCATGCTCGAGGAGTACGTCGCCCGTCGCGCCGCAGGCGGCGAGTTGGCGTTCCTGCGACCGCGCCCGCGCGCGGGGGTGCGCGTCGGGCGGGTGCTCGATCAAACCGTGCTCGAGGTCCCCGGCCGCTCGGACACTCTGTCGCTCAATCCCTCCGCCGCCGCGATCTGGGAATTGTGCGATGGAGCGCGCGGCCTGGCCGACCTGGCGTGCGAGCTGGCGACGCGCTTCCAGATGGCCCCCGAGGACATGCGCTCCGACGTGCAGGCGGTCATCGAGCGCCTCGAGAGCGTCGGGGCACTCGATCTGGAGCCGGGATGAACCCGGGCGCGAGCGCGGCGCCGCGCATCTTCATCTCCATTGCCTCGTACCGAGACGAGTACCTCCCCTTTACGATCGAGTCCTGTCTCGCCAACGCCGCCCACCCCGACCGCCTCACCTTCGGCATTTGCTGGCAGGCGGACGACCACGAGCGCCTCGAGCGATTCCAAAACGACCCGCGCTTCCGCATCCGCAAGTACCCCTATGCGGCCAGCCTCGGGTACGGCTGGGCACGCGCCGAGGTACAGAAGCTGTACGCGGGCGAGGAGTACCATCTGCTGATCGACTCCCACACCGCCTGCGCGCCGGGCTGGGACGAACAGCTGATCGCGCAGCTCGAGAGCAAGCCGGGAGCGAAGCCGCTGCTCACCACCAGCTCGCCGCCCTTCACGTTCGACGCGCAGCGGCAGGTCGTGTTCCCGTGGGCGGGGACCGCGCTCGACGGCGTCCCGCTGCTGAGGTGCGAGCGGCTTCAGCCGGTCGGGTGGCTCGACATCCAGATGTCGCCGGAGCGCAAATCCGCGCCCCATCAGACGACCGCGTTGATCTGCTGCAACTTCGTCTTCACCCACGGCCGTTGGATTCGCGAGGTGCCGGAGGATCCGGCGATGATCAACGCCGGTCACGAGTCGGCTCTCTCGATGCGCACCTTCACACACGGCTACGACCTCTACCTGCCGGACGCAATTCAGGTCTGGCATCTCGACTACTCGAACTACCGCGGCGGCCACCGCCACAGGGTCTGGGAAGCAAAGAGCGACGTCTGGCAATCCGAGCACACCGATCGCATGATTCGCCGCCTCCACACCCTCTTCTACGGCCGCGGAGATCCGCGCGCGTTGGGTCGCCACGGGCCGGGAAGCGCGCGCACCCTGGCCGACTGGGCTCAGGCGGCCGGCGTCGACTTGAGCTCCTGAACCGTGACGGCGATGGTGCGGCGGTCGGGTCGGATGCGACCGCTGTTCAAGTGGGGAAGGGACTTTGCTGCCGGGAGGTGAGCGCGGCGCCTCAGCTGATGAACGTCGTGCGCCGCTTCGCTCCCGCCGCCACTTGATCGTAGATCCAGCGGTAGGTGCGCGCGATCCCGGTGCCCAGCGTCGTCGAAGGCGCCCATCCCAGTGTCTCGCGGATCAGCGTGTTGTCGCTGCACCGCCCGCGCACGCCTTGTGGCGCGGCGAGGTCGTAGCGGCGCGCGAGTCGCACGCCGGCGACCGCCTCGATCACGTCGACGAGCTGGTCGATGGTCACGAGCTCGTCGCTCCCCAGGTTGAGCGGCTCCGCGCACTCGCTCGCCATGATGCTCCCGGTGCCGTGCACGCAGTCGTCGATGTACATGAAGCTGCGGCTCTGCTTGCCATCGCCCCAGATCTCGATCTCGTGGCGGCCGCTCATCACCGCCTCGGCCACCTTGCGGCAGATCGCCGCAGGGGCCTTCTCCCGGCCGCCGCCGTAGGTGCCGAGCTCTCCGTACACGCTGTGATACCGGGCGATCCGCGTGGCGAGGCCGAAGTCCTCACGGAAATGCCGGCACAATCGCTCGCTGAAGAGCTTCTGCCAGCCGTAGCCATCCTCCGGCATCGCCGGGTAGACATCGCTCTCGCGCAGCCCGGGGTTGACGGGGTCTGCCTGCTTCGCCTGCTGGTAGACGCACGCCGTCGAGGCGTAGAAGAACCGCTCACAGCCCACCGCCCGAGCCGCCTCGAGCATGTGCGTATCGATCAGCACCGAGAGCATGCACCGCGCGCGATTCGATTCGACGAACCCCATACCGCCCATGTCGGAGGCCAGATGGTAGACATGCTGAGCGTCGCGGGCCGCCTCCAGGCACGCCTCGCGACGCCGCAAGTCGAGCTGGACATTCTCCGCGGCGGCCTGGAGCTGGAACCAGTCGCGCGTGGGTTTGCTATCGACGGCACGAACCCGGTGGCCATCGGCGATCAGCTTAGCCACCAGGTGGCCGCCGATGAAGCCGCCCGCACCGGTGACTATCGCGAGCGGGGTCGTACTGCCTGGCATGAAGCCCTCTGCAACGGCGCGGCGATCAAACGTCACGACCATCAGCCACACGCGCCTTACGCCGCACCGTTAGCACAGACAGGCGTGGCACCGAATAGGATCGCGATCGATACCCGCCACACCCGACTTCGCCTACGCCCGGTCACCGGCTACTGTTGCTCGCGCCTCCGTGCTGTACGGTCGCGCCGGCTGAGGTTCTCGGCGAGAAAGGCGGCAATCTCCTCGTGCTCCTCGACGATGGGATTGACGACGGGAATTTCGACCGGCCGGAAGACGAAGGGCGGCGCGGCCGGCGGTTCGTAGCGCGAGCTCTGATTGAGCACCTCGAGCATGCCGTGAGCGGCCGGATCGTAGCGCGTCACGCGCGTCGAGCCGGTCGCGGCGAGCATCGACTGTGTGGCGAGCGATGCGGCGACTTCGTCGAGCGCGGCGATTTGGAACAGGATCTCCGGCGCCCCGCCCGGCCTGACGGGGTCGAGCAGCAAGTACGGCGCGAGGGCGAGCGGGTCGATCGGCTCGAGGATCCAGCGCGACAGGTCGATGAGCGGATCGAACAGGAGGTGCCGCTCGACCTCGTCGAAGGTGTCTTCAAGGCCGAAGATGGGTAGGAAGATCGCGTTGACGAGGGGGCGGAACTCCGGCGACTCGGCAAGCGTTTCGACGATCGATCCAGGCTGGACATTCTGCACTGCGAAGCGCACGTCCGGTTCCGCCACCAACACCGAGGCGCCCACCACCGCGCCGAGCGAGTTGCCGATGAACCCGATGCGCGCCGTGTCGAAGCCTTCGAAGTCGGCCACGCCGCTGTCGCGCAACGCCTGGGCGAGTGTGCCGTCGCGTACCACTCGCACCGCCGATGCGATATCCGCACTGAACTGCAAGAAGGCGCCGAGCGAATAGGCGGGAAAGCCCCCGAGGCCGGGGGCGGCGCCGAGGATACCAAAGACGCGCGCCGACAGGTCGAGCTGCACGGTCTCGGCAAATCCGTCCGGGCCGGCGAGGCCGCGCATCGCGTTCACGTCGTCGTGCGCCGACGCGGCGCGCTCGCCGTGCTGGAAGGCGTCGATGGCCAGGACGGCGACGCCGGCTCGCGCCGCGGTATCGGCAGTGGCAAAGCCCGTTACCCGACTGGCGTTGAAGCCGTGATGCGCCACGACCACGGGCAGCGGCGCGCCGGCGGAGAGCGCCGGCAACGTCAGCACGAACGGGACGTGCTCGCGCGGACCCGCGACGATCTCACCTTGTTGGTCGCGCAGCGCCGTACCGATGTCCGTACCGGCGCCAGCGACAATTCGCGGCGCGATGAAGTATCCGGTGATGACCTCGACGACCGAGCCGTGGGCGATCGAGCGTGTGCCCGCAACTCCCTCTGCGGGCGGCACGTCGATTCCGGGTCGGTCCTCGCTCGGAATGCCGAGCAGCTCGTCGATTTCCTCACCGCGTCGCCCGCGCTCGATCGCTACCTCGAACGGCGGGCCGCCCTGCACTGCCGCCCGCGCGCTCAGGACATCGGCGGTGACGTCCTCGGTGGTGAACGACGCCAGTGCGACGATTCGATTGCGGCCGATGCCGATGCGTTCGAGCTCGTCGAGCGCCGGGGCCAGGACGGTGCGCGCGCGCTCAATTGCCGCGTCTTCCGAGTTGCGACGACTGCGCACCTGACGGAAGACCTCGCTCGGACCCACCGGTGACCCGTCGGCCGCGCGCAGGGCAGTCGTCAGCACCGCCGCATAGCGCCGCGTGCGGTGCAGCGCGATCCCTCGCACCGGCCTGAGGGCGAGCAAGTGGCGCTCGGCATTCCACTCGACGCGCAGGGGAAACAGCCGCCCCCGCTCAGGCGAGGTCGGATCGACGTCGGCCAGCAGCACCGCGTCTCTGGCAGCGGCCGTACCGCTCGGCAGCGCCGCGCGGTCGATCGCACCCTCGATGGGGAAGTAGACATTGCAGGTGGCGCAGAATCCGTCGCGCGCCTGCACCACATCGCGCATGGCCGAAAGGAGTGGCGTCTCCGGTTTCGCCGTTGGCAACGCCCCGATGCCGATGGCGCCGCCCTCGTCGCGATAGAGATCGCTGGGAAATGGCACGTCCCCCCAATCCATCGAGCCTTCCGGTGAAAGCTCGAAGTGCGCCACGGCGGTGGGGACTACGGCGGTGCCACAACCATTCAGCGAAGCATTGACGGCCGCGACGAGCTCGTCGATCGACACCAGCGTGTTGCCATCGACGTCGCACGCGTCGCAGCTCCCGAGGGAGGCACTTCCGAGCGCGATATTGGCACACCCGATGAGCTCGCCGACTGAGACGGCGTCACTGCCTTCGCAGTCGCCGGCGCACGCCTGCGCGCGCGCGGCGCCACCGCCGATCACGAACATGGCGGCGACGGAGACGGCCAGCACGGCGCTCTGCCACACCCCGCCCGCTGCTGCTCTTCGTTCCGCCCATTGACCGCCGTACGGTTCAAACACTTTCGGACCCCCCTTCGCGCGCCATATCATCATCCGCCGCGCCTGCTGGTGCCAGCCGTCCTCAACCCGCTCGGCCGAAATCGCGCGAGAACCAATGCTGCGGACGAATGCGGACCACGATCTCATCCGTCCCGTCCGGTCGCGTGTTGTCGACATAGGCATCGCCGACTTCCGCGCCGAGATATTTGCGCACGACTGGCTTGAGGTCGCGCGCGATGTCGGCGGGCGCCGCGGACACGACGGATCCCTGGATCGTGACGTACTTCGGCGGCAGGTCCTCGGACTGTACGAGAAATGACACGCGCACGCCGACGGCCAGCAGCCGCGCCTTGCGCGCCTCCGGGCGAGTGACGAGCACGATCTCGCCGCCCGGCTCGTAGAGGTACCAGACCGGGACCGACAGCGGTCCGCGGCCAGGGTCGTCGACGCTGACCACGCCGACATGGACGCCGGCCAGAAACATCTCGCGCTCTTCACGTGTCATCGGTGCGGGCATGGATCGTTCCCTTCGCATGCGGGATCGCCCACCTTGGCGCCGATGAGAGCCGCGGGCAAGCGAACGATTTCGAAAGTGCCTGAATCGAATTGCGTCGTCTTGCCTGATAACACTTTCCAAGCGAGCGCTGGAGCCGCCACAGAAAGGAGACGATCCATGAGCACGATCACGACGAAAGACGGCACGCAGATCTACTACAACGATTGGGGCACCGGTCAGCCGGTCGTCTTCAGCCATGGCTGGCCGTTGAGCGCCGACGCCTTCGAGGACCAGATGTTCTTCCTCGCCGCGCGCGGCTACCGCTGCATCGCGCACGACCGCCGTGGGCACGGTCGCTCGAGCCAGCCCTGGCACGGCAACGACCTGGACACCTACGCCGATGACCTCGCGGCGCTGGTCGAAGCGCTCGACCTGAAGGGCGCGGTCCACGTCGGCCACTCGACGGGCGGCGGCGAAGTCACCCGTTACATCGGCCGCCACGGCACCAAGCGCGTCGCCAAAGCCGTCCTGATCGGCGCCATCCCGCCGCTGATGCTCAAGACGGCGGCCAATCCCGGCGGCTTGCCAATCGACGTGTTCGATCAACTGCGCGCCAACGTCGTCGCCGACCGCTCGCAGTTCTGGAAGGACCTCAGCCTGCCCTTCTACGGCTACAACCGGCCGGGCGCGAAGATCTCGCAAGGCGTGCGCGAGTCGTTCTGGCTGCAGGGCATGATGGCCGGCTTCCCGGCCTCGTACTTCTGCATCAAGGCGTTCTCGGAAACCGACCTCACCGAGGACCTCAAGATGATCGACGTGCCGACACTCATTCTGCACGGCGACGACGACCAGATCGTTCCCATCGGCGCCTCCGCCATGCTGTCGTCCAAGCTGGTCAAGAACGCGACGCTCAAGGTCTACAAGGGCGCCCCGCACGGCATGTGCACGACGCTCAAGGACCAGGTCAACGCCGACCTGCTGACCTTCCTCAAGACCTGAATCCCCGTGTCAAACCGCCGGCAGCGGCGGCGGCCTGGCACCCCTTCATGGGGCAATGAGCCCCAGTTTGGGAAAGTAGGTCCGATAGCGTGCGGCGTCGCGCGTCAGCAGCTTCATCTTGGCGACGCTGGCGTGCGCGCCGATGTAGAAGTCCGGCAGCGGGGACGCGCGGAGACCACCGCGCTGGCGGTACATCAGGAAACACTTGCCGGCTAGAAAGGCCGCTTCCCAGGGAAGCGCCAAGCGGTGAAAGGTCGGCGCTGGCAGGGCGGCGTCGATCTCTTCGATTCGCACGAATCCGATCGACACCTCGGCGTAAATGATCGGATTGATCGCCAGCAGATCGCGGTCGGCTTGCTCTGCCAGCGCGCTCATGGACCACGCGGACCAATGCGGATCCTCCGTCAGCACGTCGAGGAGCACGTTGCTGTCGACCAGAACCGGCATCACTTGTCGCCGCGCGTGAGTGCCATGATCTGCTCGGTGGTCAGGCCACTGGTCGCCTTGCCTCTGAGGTGCTCGACAATGCTCCGACCGCGTCCGCGCTTCCGGCCGCCGCGAGCCTTTCTGATTCGCACCGCGGTGCCTTCGACCGTGAACTCGACCTCGCTGTTGGGCAGTAGCCCCAGGTGCTCGCGGATTTCGACGGGAATGGTGACCTGCCCCTTCGATGTGATGCGCATGAAGCCTCCTGTCTGTATCTGGTAATACTTCGGTGAGTCTTACTTTGGCAAGACGGCTGCGGCACCAATGCCGGTCCCCGCAGCGTCGCCTCGCGACAGCCGGCGCCATTGCAGACGTGCGGCTCTCGACCTCCGGCCAGGGGCGTCTATTGACATACCCAGTGCCAATATGAGACGCGGAGCATCTCCATGTCCGCACTCATCATCTGGCTCCCCGCGCTCGCCCTCTATGCGCTGTTCCTCGCCTGGTACCAGAACCGGCGCGGCGCGATCACCGGCGCCGAGATCGAGACGCACATGCAGCGGCTCGAGGCGCAAGGCATCGGCACGCCCGGCGAGCGCCTGGTGCTGCGCGAGTTCCTCGCCGCCGACGACGGGCGCGAGTTTCTGATGCTCAACCTGGTGCGCCTGCACAAGGGTCCGATCGCGCACCCGACAACAGGCGAGCTGCAGCCGGCGCGCCAGGTGCTCGACGGGTATACGCGCGTCTTTCTCCGCGCGCTGTTGCGGCGCGGCGGTCATCCGGCGTTCTTCGGCACGCCGGCCGGCGGCTTCGTCGACACCTGGGGGATCGACCCCGGCCCGGGTTGGAGCATGGTGGGCATGATGCGCTACCGCAGCCGGCGCGATCTGATCGAGCTAGTCAACGACGACGCCTTTGCCGGCGCCCATCTCTTCAAACGGGCCGCCATGCCGGTCACGTGCTCGTTTCCAATCGGCAAGATCCGGCTCTACACCGGCCCGCGCATTCTGGTCGCGCTCGTGCTCGCGCTCGCCGCCGCGCTGGCGCACCTCGCCGTGGCCGCCTGACGCGGGTCAGTTAGCAAAAGGGGGATTCACATGACGACCGACCTGGTGATCTACGGCATGAAGGGCTCGCCGTTCGTGCGCAAGACGCAAGTGCTGCTGGCAGAGAAGGGCCTGGCGTACGACTTCGAGATGGCCAGCCCCTTCCCTGCCCCGGACTGGTTCGTCGAAATCAGCCCGGCCAAGCGCATTCCCGTGCTGCGCGACCGCTCGGTCGGCACCGAAGGCGCGGCCGGCACGATCCCGGATTCCTCGGCCATCTGCGCCTATTTGGAGCGCAAGTATCCGCAACCGGCGCTCTATCCGCGCGGTGACTTCGACTACGGCCGCGCGCTCTGGTTGGAAGAATACGCCGACACGGAGCTGGCCGGGCGCGTCGGCCTCGGCCTCTTCCGGCCGCTGGTGATGGCCAAAATGTTCGGCAAACAGCCGGACGTCGAACGCGCCCGCAAGACGCTGCGCGAGGATCTGCCGCCCATCTTCGATTACCTGGAGGCGTCGATCGCCGGCCATCAGTTCCTCCTCGCCGAGACGTTCGGCATCGCCGACATCGCGGTCGCCTCGCAGTTCGTCAACTTCCATCATGCGGGCGCAAAGCTCGACGCGACCCGGTGGCCGTCGCTGGCCGGCTACGTCGAGCGCATCCACGCGCGGCCGAGCTTTGCGGAATGCATCGAAGCCGAGCGCCAGTTCATGCCGGTCAGTGACGTCGCGCTGTGACGAACGTGGAGGTGACTCAGCCATGAAGGTCTTGCGCACACCAGACGAGCGCTTTGGCGCACTGCCGTTCTTTCCCTGGGCGCCGCGCTATATCGACGACCTCGCGGGGTACGAAGGCCTCCGCCTCCACTACCTCGACGAGGGACCGGCGGCGGCGCGCGAGACCTTCCTCTGCCTGCACGGCGAGCCGACCTGGTCGTACCTCTACCGCAAGATGATCCCGCTCTTCGTCGCCGCCGGCGCGCGCGTGATCGCGCCCGACTGGTTCGGTTTCGGCCGCTCGGACAAACCTGCCGAGGACGCGGTCTACACCTACTCCTTCCACCGCAACACGGCGCTGCGTCTGATCGAGCGGCTCGACCTGCGCAACATTACCCTGGTCTGTCAGGACTGGGGTGGCCTGCTCGGCCTCACCCTGCCGATGGACATGCCCGAGCGCTTCGCCCGCCTGCTGGTGATGAACACCGGGCTGCCGACCGGCAAGCCGGTGAGCGATGGCTTCGCCGCCTGGAAGGCCTTCGCCGCGGCATATCACGACATTCCGGTTGCCGGGTTGATCGCGCTCTCCTCACCTGGCGCGCTGAACCCGTACGACGCGGCGGCCTACGACGCGCCGTTCCCCGACGCGAGCTACAAGGCCGGCGTGCGGCGCTTTCCGCAGCTCGTCCCCATCGAGCCGGGTATGGAGGGCGCCGCTTTCGGCGAGCGCGCGCGCCAGTTCCTGGCACACGAATGGCGCGGCGAGAGCTTCATGGCGATCGGGCTGCGCGACCCCGTGCTCGGCAAGCCGGTCATGGAAGAGCTGCGCGCGGCGATCCGCGGCTGTCCGCCGCCACTGGAGATTCCCGAGGCCGGTCACTTCACGCAGGAATGGGGTGAGCCGATCGCCCGCGCGGCGCTGTCCGCCTTCGGCCTCGCACCTGCCTGATATTCGGCGAGCTGGAAGTCGCACGCCGAACGCATGAATCCATCGGGCTATCTGCCCAGCCCCTGGCCCGGCGAAGACGGCGGCCCCGAGCGCATGCAGGTGCCGCGCAGCGGCTCGGGTCTGGCACTGCGCGACGGCGAAACGCTGGGCTGCGTCACGCGCAACACGGTGATGTCCACCATGACCGTGCTGGGCGCGCCGGGCGAAGTGTTTCTGCTGACGCACTCGGCCATCCGGGCCAAGCTCGGCTTGCCCACCACGGCCTGCGTCGAGCTGATCGACGCGCAGACATTGCAGACCGTCTGCCGCTCGCCGCGCCTCAGCGGTGGCCCGATGTGGCCGGGCGGCATGGCCATTCACCGCAACGGCGACCTGTATGTCGTCTACGGCCGCTATGCCCATCGACTCAACCGCGCCTGCACGCCGCTGGCGTCGCTGCAGCTCCCCGTCGATCAGCCGTACAACTCCTTCGTCATCCTCGACAACGGGCTGATCGTCACCAAGAACCTGTCGGAGACGACCAGCGCCCGCCTGACCGTCATCGACGCAGAGTCGCTCCAACCGGCCTGCGGCGACACCGAATGCCCGGAACCGTCGATCGCGCGGCTCAGCTCCACCGGCAACACGGTCTACGTGGTCGGGGTGCGCTCGATCTTTCGCTACCACTGGAACGAAGCTGCCCAACGCCTGGAGCTCGACCGCGAGTGGCGCTTCGACTACATCGGCTCGAGCCAGCAAACCTACGGTTGGGACGTCGTCCTCGACGGGCAGCACGCCTGGTTCATGGACAACGGCAAGCACCGTTACTTCACCCGCATGATCGGTGCCGGCGTCAATCCGACACCGAATCGGCTCATCCGGATTTCAATGAGCGATGCCAGCGACCACCAGATCCTGCCGGTCTGCGGCCTGAACGGCGGCAGCATCACCAACCCGCCGCTGTACGACCCGCAACGCCACATCACCATCGGCTACGACTCGGCCAACCGCCATCTACAGGCCTGGCGCTTCGATGCCGACACCCGCTCGCTGACGCCGCTGTGGCAGAAGACGCCCTTCGGTTGCGCCAGCCACATGATCCACTACCCCGACACCGGCGAGCTGGTCATCAACGACTATCGCCGCAACGGCGAGGAAGTCGCGGTGCTCGACATCGAATCCGGCCGCGAGATCGCACGCGTCCGCACCGGCGGCCTCAACCAGGGCGTAGTGTTTCCCAGCGTCGGCTGGGGGCGCGATTTCTACTGGTCGTCGATGGGACGGCTGGCACGCGTCTTCGTGCACTGAGGGAACGCCCACGCGCTCGCTCACAAGCCGGGGACCTCCAGCGCTTGTGTCGCGGCTTACGAGATCTTGAGCACCACCCGCCCGCTCACCGTGCCGGCGCGCAACCGCTCCAACACCTCGTTCACCGCATCGAGTCCGGTCGTCTCGATGTTGGCCTTCACCTCTCCGGCGGCGGCGAAGGCGAGCGCCTCCTTGAGGTCCGCCCGTGTGCCGACGAGCGAGCCGCGGATCGTGAGACAGCGAAAGACCACATCGAAGATCGACAGCGGAAAGTCTCCCGGCGGCAGGCCGTTGAGCACGCAGGTTCCGCCACGGCGGAGCATGCCCGTGCCCTGCGCGAAGGCGATCTTGGAGACCGCGGTGATGAGCACGCCATGTGCGCCGCCGATGGACTCCTGAACGGCCTGGACCGGGTCGGTCGTCTTGGCATTGACCGTCACGCTGGCGCCCAACCGTTTGGCCAGCGCGAGCTTGTCGTCGGCGATGTCGACGGCGACGACGCGGAGCCCCATGGCCTTGGCGTACTGGATCGCCAGGTGTCCCAGCCCCCCGACGCCGCTGACCACGAGCCACTCGCCGGGCCGGCAGTCGGCGGCCTTGATGCCTTTGTAGGTCGTGACGCCCGCGCAGATGATCGGCCCGGCACTCACCGCGTCGAGGCCGTCGGGAATCCGTCCGACATACGCCGCCGGGGCGACGCAGTACTCCGCGAAGCCGCCGTTGGCGGTATACCCACCGTAGACCGCCGACTCGCACATGGTCTCGCGGCTGGTGAGGCAGTAGTCGCATAGACCACACGCTTCGAAGAGCCACGCAATGCCGACGCGGTCCCCTTCCTTGAGCGCCTTCACCCCCTTGCCCAATTGCACGATGCGCCCGATGCCCTCGTGGCCGGGCACGAAAGGCAGGTTCGGTTTCACGGGCCAGTCGCCGTCGGCCGCATGCACGTCGGTATGGCACACGCCACAGGCCTCGATCTTCACCAGCACCTGGCCATCCTTGACCTCGGGCACGGGCAATTCGCCAATCGTGAGCGGCTGGCCAAACTGAGTGACAAACGCGGCCTTCATGGTCTTGGACATCTCGGGTCTCCTTTACTCACCTCCCATCGTCCGCCGCGCATTGAGCGCTGTGAAGCCCCCACCGTGCGATTCCGAGTGCCGAGCAAGAACCAGTCTCGCCACGGACGAGAGCGAGATACGGCCTCTGACTTGGCGCATGGGACCGATCCGTTGTAAGGGTCAGGTCCTGTCATCCCCGGTTCTTTCGACAACGGTTCGTTTCGAAGAGGAGGCGTGACGGATGAAAACCCGATTCGGCGTAGCGGTACTGATCGCCTTGAGTTGGACGCTGTCGTGCCGCGGACCTGCCCTCGCGCTCGACGTGACGCTCGATTCCGGTGGCGCCGGGTCGGTGATGCTGACCGACACCGACATGGATCACATCATCGATTTCGATCTGCTGGTGGGCGGCGTGTTTCGCGCCAAGGGTCGGGTGGTGGAAAGCCTGGGCGCCATCAGCCGGATCATCACCATCACCTCGACGCCGCCTGACAGCGAAGCGATCTTCGGCCGCATCGGGGTCGGAGCCGGCACCGCGGCCTACACCGTCACGGTCAACACTTCGGCATTCTCCGCCACCGGATCGCCATTGGGATGGAGCGCGTTCTATGTCGGCAGCGCCGATGACGCCTTTGCTGGCCAGGTCGAAATCGTCAGCCACTCGGTCGACGCATCGGTCAATGCCGGCGCCGTGCCGTTGACTACGCTGACCGGTGCACCGCTCGCGATGCCCGCCAGCATCGATCTCGCGGCCACCGGCGCCAACCCGAGCGATTCGGCGACCGATGTCCGCATCGTCTTCACGTTCACGCTCGGCGCCGATGACGAGATTCGCCTGCCGGACAACAACGGATTTGATGGCAAGTCGATCGAGGTGAGCGTCTTCAACCAGTCCGCCAAGTGCGTCGACCAGATGAACAATCGCGCCCGCCGCGTCGGTCAGCTGGCCGGCAACAGCGACGCCAAGTGCGTGAAGAAGGGCCCCGGCGACGTGACGGCCTGTGTCGATGATGCGCTCGAGCCGAAGACGGACAAGCAGGAGCAGAAGCTGATCGACAAGTTCGCCGACTTCTGCGCGGTGGCGGTGCCGGCGTGGGGCGTCAACGGGTTGAGCTGCTGCGAGGGGGGCGCCAACGACGGGGCGACGTGCGTGAGTCCGGCTGCCTGCACGGGTGGCACCTGTACGCCTGGCGCCTGCATCAGCGCCGCCGCCGAAGCGGCCGCCGGAGCGATCGCGCACGACCTCTTCGGCGCCACGGTCACTGTTTCCAGCGACCGTGTCATCGCCGGCTGCCAGGCGAAGGTCATTCAGAAAGCGGGCAAGCTGTACACGGGGCGCTGGAAGTCCTTCCGCACCTGCAAGAAGAACAACTTCACGCTCATCACGAGCGACGCAGATCTGAAGACCATATGCCTCGGCCCGCCGCAGAACGACGCGAAGAACTTCATCGACAACGCGCTCGGCAAGCTGTTCGAAGCGGTGCAATTGAAGTGTGTGGACAAGGGCGTCACTCCAGTCGGCGGGGCCTTCCCCGGCGTGTGTACCGCGGTCGCCGACGGCAGCTTCGCCGATTGCGTCGAGCAGCGCGTCGCCTGCCGCTTGTGCGGCGCGATCAACGTCGCCGACGCGATCGTCCCGCCGCTCGACTGCGACCTGTTCGACGACGGGGTGAGCAACGCGAGCTGTCCGTAGGGCACCGCCGACCCGACTTTCGCTTCTCCCGAGCGGGAGCGATCAACCCTCCCGCTCGGGCTGCTGTGCGGCCAGCTCGGCGGGAGCCGGGGTCTGCCGCCAGCCGCGCAGCCGGGCGCGTACCGAGCTCAAGCCGGATAGCGAGCGGGCCGCCGCGTCGTCGAACAGCGTGTAGACGACCGGGACAACGAGCAGGGTCAGGAACGTCGACGTGGCCAGACCGCCGATCGAAATGATGCCCATCGGCGCGCGCCACTCCGAGCCGTCGCCGGTGCCGAGCGCCACCGGCAACATGCCGCAGATGGTCGACACGGTGGTCATCAGGACCGGCCGCATGCGCGTCGCCCCGGCCTCCAGCGCCGCCTCGTGCAGCGAGCGGCCGCGCCCGCGCAACGTATTGGTGTAGTCGACGAGCAGAATTCCGTTCTTCATCACCACGCCCATCAACATGAGGAAGGCGATCTGCCCCATCAGGTCGAGCGGGACGCCCGAGATCGCCACGGCGGCGAAGGCGCCGATGAACGACAGCGGCGCGCTGACCATGATCGTCAACGGATGGATGAAGGAATCGAACTGCGCCGCCAGGATCATGTACATCGCGATCAGCGCCACCGCGAAGGCGAAGCCG
This sequence comes from uncultured Binatia bacterium (SeqCode), assembly GCA_964455095.1. Lineage (GTDB taxonomy): Bacteria > Desulfobacterota > Binatia > HRBIN30 > CADEER01 > CAYVUV01. The sequence continues at coordinate 4,308 of CAYVUV010000050.1, read as the reverse complement.
ACGGCGGCAATGGTTTCGCGCAGCCGCTGCGTCGGGCCGACGGCCTCGAGCTCGTACTCGCCCTGAATGCCCAGCTCGCGGCCGAAGCGCACGACCTCCTCGTCGGCCAGGCTGGCCGGCTTGCCGTCCAGATTGCCGAGGATGGTGACCGCGCGCGTGCGGCTGTCGCGGTCGATCTGCACCGGCCCGCTGCCGACGTGCACCGACACCAGGTTGCGCAGCGGCACCAGCGCGCCGCTCGGGGCGCGGACGCGGACCAGATCGAGCTTCGACACGTCGTCGCGATACTCGGGCCGCACCTGCACCCGCACGTCGTAGCGCTCCCCGCCTTCTTCGAACGTCGTCGCCTTGACGCCTGCCATGAGCGTGGAGACGGTGCGCGCGGTCTGCAGCGCGGGCACGCCGAGGTCGCCGGCGCGCTCGCGCGCGATCTCGAGCGAGATCTCCGGCTTGCCGGTCTCGTACGAGACGGTGAGGTCGGTGAAGCCGCCCGCGGCGCGCATGCGCGCCATGAGATGCTGCGCGAAGAGTTGCAGGCGGTCGATGTCGGGTCCGCGGATGGCATACATGATCTGCGCGTTGCGCGCGTTCGGGAACTGGAACAGCGGCACCTCCTCGACGGCGGAGTCGGTTACCGGGATCTTCATCTCCTCGATGCGACGGCGCAGGTCGCGCATGATCTCGGATTGCCCGGCGCGGCGCTCGCTCTTGGGCCGCAGTTGCACGAACAGCTGGGCTTCGTTGACGCGCTTCTGCACCCCGGCCCCGATGGTCGAGAAGACCGCTTCGACCTCGGGCCGGCGCCCGAGCTCCGCTTCCACGGCCTGCACCACGGCACGCGTTTGCGCCACCGTGCTGCCGAGCGGGGTCTTCAGCCAGACATTGAACTCACTGCGGTCTTCGATGCTCATGAAGTCGAGCGGCAGGTCGCGGGCCACGCCGATGCCGGCGACCACGCTCACCAGCGCCAGCGCCACGACCACGGGGCGATGGCCGAGCCCCCAGGCGAGCACACGGCGGTAGTGCGCATCGAGCCGGTCGTACCCGACCTCGAGCAGACGGTACACCCCCGTCTGGCGGGTCTGCAGGCGCAGGAAGCGCGAACAAAGCATCGGCGTCCAGGTGAGGGCGATCAAGGTCGAGACGACGACGGCACCGGCCGCCACCAGGCCGAACTCGCGAAAGAAGCGGCCGACGACGCCGCCCATGAAGGCGATGGGAATGAACACGGCGCAGTTCGTCAGGTTGGTGGCAAAGACCGCGAGACCGATCTCGTCGGTGGCGCGCGACGCGGCGGTGCGCGCCGACTCGCCGTTCTCCATGTGCCGGTAAGTGTTCTCCAGCAGCACGATGGCGTCGTCGATCAATCCGCCGATCGACAGCGACAGCGCCATCAGGGTCATGGTGTTGAGCGTAAAGCCGAAGAAGTAGAAGAGCGTCAGGGTCCCGACCAGCGAGGCCGGGATGATGACGGCCGTGATGAGCGTCGAGCGGGCGTTGCGCAGGAAGAGCAAGACGACCGCGGCGGCGAGCAGCGCGCCCCAGGTGAGATCGCTGGCGACGTCGCGCACCGAGCTGCGGATGAAGCGCGAGCTGTCCATCGCCTCGATCATCTCGTAGGCCGGCGGCAGCTCGGCGCGGATGCGGGCCAGCTCGGCCTTGACGGCGTCGGCCACCGCCACGGTGTTCTCGCCCGACTGCCGGCGCACCTGCAGCGCGACCCCGCGGCGGCCGTTCAGGTGCGAGACCGTGCGCTCCTCGGCCATGCCGTCCTCGACCACCGCCACGTCGCGCAGGCGCACGACGCGGCCGGCCTGCTCGAAGAGGACGATGTCGCCGAAAAGATCCGCGCTGGTGAGCTTGCCGCGCGTCTTGATCGTGTACTCGCCCGCGCCGGTCTCGATGCGGCCGCCGGGCAGCTCGACGTGCTCGCGCTGCAAGGCCGCGAGCACGTCGTCCGCCGCCAGCGAATAACCGCTCAACTTGACGGGATCGATCCAGACCCGGATCTCGCGCGGCCGACTGCCCACCAGCCGCACGCTGCCGACCCCTTGCACGCGCTCGAGCCGGGGTCGAATGCGTTTGTCGGCGTATTCGCTCAGCGTGCGGATCGAGTCGGGGCCGGCGACCATGACGGCCAGAATCGGCGTCGAGTCCGGGTCGACCCGGTCGACGACCGGGGGGTCGATATCGCGCGGCAACTCCGCCCGCACGCCGGAGATCTTGTCGCGCACTTCCTGCGCCTTCTTGCCGACGTCGTACTCGAGCTCGAACTCGACGAAGACCAGCGACAGGGATTCGCTCGAGGCGCTGCGCAGGAGGCGGATGCCCTCGATGGTGTTGATCGATTCCTCGAGAACCTGCGTCACCTCGCGCTCGACGGTCTCCGGTGCGGCGCCCTCGAGCACGGTGGTCACGGTGACGAGCGGGAACTCCACGCGCGGAAAGAGATCGAGCCCGAGACGGCCGGCGGAGAGCGCGCCGAGCACCACCAGGCCGCCGACCAGCATGACGGCGAAGACCGGGCGGCGAATCGCCGTGTCGGGAAGCCTCACGACGCGTCCGCTGGTTGCGCCGGACGCACGCGCATGCCCGGCGCGATGGTGCGCGCCGCGTCGCCGACGATCGCCGTCTCACCGACGCCCGCACCCGAGAGGATCTCCGCATCTGCCGGCGAGAGCGCGCCCACTTCGATCGGCAGCAGGACGGCGCGCCCGTCGCGCGCGACGAGCAGGCGGCTGTAACCGTCTTCGACCCGGATCGCTTCACGCGGGCCGAGCACCGCCTCTGCCAGGCCGCGCGGCCGGATCTCGACGTGCGCAAAGACGCCGGCCTTGATGGCGCGGTCAGGGTTCGGCACCGGCATCTTGACGCGGTAGGTGCGCGTCGCCGGGTCGATGGCGTCGCTCACGGCCGTCACGTGCGTTGCAATCGGCGCGGCGACGCCCTCGACGCGGACGAGCGCGGGATCACCCAGCCTGACCAGCGGCATCTGGCTCTCCGGGATCGCGCTCTGCGCTTCCAACTCGCTGCTCTCCTGCAGCACGACGACGATGGTCTGCGGCTGCACCAGCGCCGTCGTCCCCTCATCCGCCAACCGCCGCGCCACCGAGCCGGCAAAGGGCGCGCAGACGCGTGTGCGCTCGAGGTTGTGGCGCGCCAGCGCCACGGCTTCGGCCGCCTGTCGCTCGCGCGCCTCGGCGACCGCCAGGGTGGTGCTTAAGCGCTCGATCTCCTGCTCGGCCAGCAGGTCCTGGCGGCGCAAGGTCCGCGACCGCCGCAGGTCCGCTTCCAACTGCCGCCGCTCCGCGCCGGCCAGATCGAGCAGCGCCTCGACCTGGCGCAGCGCGATCTCGTACGGGGCCGGGTCGACCTCGAACAGCACGGCGCCGGTCTCGACCCGGTCGCCTTCCGAGACGTGGACGCGCACGATGCGCCCGGTCACTTCGGTGCCGATCTGGCTCTCGCGCCGCGCCACCACACTCCCGGAGGCCGAGATCACCTGCGCGATCGAGCCGCGCCGGAGCGGCGCCACTTGTACGTCGACGACCGGCTCGGCGAAGGACGGCGCCGGGTCGGACGCGACGCGAGACACACGGTCGCACCCGCACACCAGCAGCGCTGCCACCACGAGCGTGAACGTGCGGAGCAGCATTGCGTTTGGCATCATGCGGGACTCGCACCGCCGGTCGGGCCCGGGATCAGCTCGAGGATACTGCGCGTGAGGCGCTCGAGGGGGTTCTTGGCCGTGTTGAACACGGCGTGGTAGTAGCGCGTGTCCGCCATCGAGCAGTGCAGGAAGCTCTCGATGAAGCGCTCGCGATTGCGCTGGTGCTCGGCGACCACCTTTGCCGCCTCGTCCGGCTGCAGACCGAGCCGTTGCTGAATCGATGCGATGCGGTGCTCGAGCGGGGCCTCGAGGCGGAAGTGGAAACAGTTCGCCAGGCTCTGCGCCACCACGGCGCCGCCGCGGCCGACGATGATCGCGTTGCCCTCCTGCGCGATGCGCAGGATGTAGCGCGCCAGCTGCTCGTACGCCTCGCTGTGCGTGCGCCAGCCCGGGATCAGGTTGGCGAACTTGTCGAGCAGGTGCGACTGATCCCCGATGTTGCTGAGCAACTGTTCGGAGAGGTGTGTCTCGCGGCTGACGCGTTCGATGAGCGCCTTGTCGAAGACCGTCCACGGCTCGCCCGTCCGCTTTTCGAGCCCGGCCTTCAAGCTCTCGGCCAGCGGGTAGCCCTCGCAGCCGAACTGCCGGGAAATGGTGACCGTCAGGCGGGGCTCGCGGCGCGGCGCCCGGCCGAGCTG